>JAZGAR010000221.1:0-9535 GCA_036475875.1 Thermoplasmata archaeon | reverse complement strand
ATTCCGGGCGCCCTCGTTTTGGTTGGAAAGGCCAAGGACCCTGAAGCACTGAAGAAGATCATCCGTGATGCGCAGAACAAAGGTTTGTTGATCATACCCACCTTTGATATCATCCAGCAGATAAGGGAGGCAGGTATTGAGATCGGAGAAAAGAAAGGACTGGACAGAATGCTGTTCTGTGTAGGCGAATTCACACAGGTCATACACGGGTTGAATTTTGCGATAAGAGCGGCCATGGTATTCGGCGGCATAAAACCAGGTGATAGAGAGGGGATGTACAACTACCTGTCAAAGAGACCCAAGGTGGTCGTGCTGCAACTTGGCCCCCTGGATGACATAAAGGTTGCGGCAGAATTTGCGGTGCTTTTCAACGGCTCACCAACGATAACAGATCAGGATGTGGAGGAGATTCCTGGTAAGTACGTGGTGCAAAAGGACTACAGCCAGATGATTTCTTCAGTCATAGAGATCAGAGATATGGTCATCAAGATGGGGACTGTAGATATACCTGTGGCTTATGGCCCGGCATTTGAAGGGGAGACCGTTCGAAGACCTCAAACCTATATCGAAGCTGGCGGTGCAGCCAAGACCCTGGGTATGGAACTATGTAAGATGCGACCTGTAGATGAAGTGGAAGACAAAAAGATCGAGCTAATTGGAAAAGATGTTGATGAGATGGAAGAGGGCGGTAAAACAACACTCGGTATATTCGTGGATGTTTATGGCAAGAAGATGATAGAGGACTTTGAATCGGTACTCGAGAGAAGAATTCATCAGTTTATCAACTTCGCAGAAGGCGCATGGCACACAGGCCAGAGAAACCTCGTATGGGTACGATTGAGCAAAAATGGAGTGAAAAGCGGTCTTGGGTTCAAGGATTTCGGTACCATAGTCTATACGAGGATGCATCAGGAGTTCGGTGCTATATTAAATAAAGTGCAGGTAACGATAGTAACGGATGAGGAGGAACTCAAGAAACGCCTTCCGGAGGCCCTAAAAACCTACGAGGCCAGGGACAAAAGACTGGCCGGTTTAACTGACGAGGCTGTAGATACGTTCTATACCTGCACGCTCTGCCAATCTTTTGCACCTCAGCATGTATGTATCATAAGCCCGGAGAGATTGGGATTATGCGGTGCCATCAACTGGATGGATGCAAAAGCTGCCCATCGGCTTTCACCCACAGGACCGAATCAACCTGTTGATAAAAAGGAAACCATCGATTCCGAAAAAGGTCAATGGTCCGGTGTAAACGAGGCTGTAAACGAATTCAGCCACGGCAAATTGGAAATTTTCAATCAATATGACATAATGGAGTTTCCAATGACATCATGTGGTTGTTTTGAATGCATAGTGGCCATCACACCGGATATGCAGGGCTTTATAGTGGTGAATCGTGAGCATCCTGGCATGACACCTTTAGGAATGAAATTCTCGACGCTTGCAGGCTCTGTCGGAGGTGGCCTGCAGACCCCGGGTTTCATTGGTGTGGGCAGGAAATTTTTATTAAGTAAAAAATTCATTCGAGCAAACGGCGGTTTCCATAGACTCATGTGGATACCCAAGGAACTCAAAGAGGCTATGCATGAGGATTTACAGAAAAGATGTGAAGAATTGGGCACGCCTGAGTTCTATGATATGATAGCTACAGAAGAAAATGCAACCACACCAGAAGAGCTCCTGGAATGGTGCCAAAAGGTTGGTCATCCTGCAATGAAAATGCCGCCTTTGATGTAGCTTTTGGCAAGAATTAAGTGGCAATGAGTTTGGGGTGAGATACATGGGGGTACAGATACCAAAAGAGAAATGGACTGGTAAGATAAGGGAAGTCAAGTTCGGTGCAACATCTGAAGAAGGCGGCACAAGATCCAACAGCATAACGCTAGGTGGGGTCAGCACATTGCCCTTCCTCTACTTTGATGGTGAAATGCCTCGTAAACCTATCATAGCAATGGAGGTCATGGATGTAGTAAGAGAGGATTATCCTGCATTGGCGAGAGAGCCGTTTTTCGGAGTAATAGACTCGCCATCTCAATGGGCAAAGGCATGTTGCGAGCAGCACGGTGCTGAGGCGATATGTCTTATACTTGAAGGCACTAATCCCGAAGAGGAGAATAAGAGCCCTGAGGAAGCTGCGGAGATAGTAAAGGAGGTCCTTAAGGCTGTATCTGTTCCCTTGCTGATTTATGGTTGCGGAAACGATGAGAAGGATGCCAAGGTGATGCAGTTGGTCTCGGATGCCACAAAAGGCGAAAGATGCTTGCTGGGACTGGCTGAAGAGGAGAGTTACAAATCCATGGGTGTGGCTTCAATGGCCAATGATCATGGGCTTGTAGCATTCTCGAATTTGGACATCAATTTGGCAAAGCAGTTGAACATCCTGCTTACAGACTTTGGTGTCAAGCCGGAAAATATAGTCATGGATCCATTACAGGCCGGTTTAGGTTACGGCCTGGAATACTCGTACTCCGTGATAGAGAGGATAAGACTTGCAGCGCTTATGGGAGACCAGATGCTGCAGATGCCGATTTTGTGCAACACTGCTTTGGCATGGAAGCCCAGGGAGGCACACCAGGATAACCCCGAATGGGGTGATACAAAGCTTAGAGGCCCCTTCTGGGAGGCCACAACAGCCATTTCCGCCATCACCGCAGGGGCAGACATGCTGATAATGAGGCATCCGAATGCAGTGAACATGGTGAGAGACGCCATTAACGAACTCGCTTCAAATGGAGGTGGCAAGTGATGGCGTTGACCGCGATAGAGATATACAAGCTCCTTCCAAAGACGAACTGCGGCAAATGCGGTGTGCCAACATGTTTGGCCTTCGCGATGAAGTTGGCCAACAAACAGACGGAGCTTGGCGCTTGCCCTGATGTTTCGGAGGAGGTAAAAACTCAGCTTGAGGAATCTGCAGCACCACCGATTCGGCTCATCACCGTGGGCACAGGCGAGAATGCTGTCAAGATGGGTAACGAGACCGAGCTTTTCAGGCACGAGAAGACCTTCTATCATCCTACTGCTTATTCGCTCATAATCGAGGATACTCTGAGCACAGAAGAGATGAATTTAAAGATCGAAGAAGCTTCTTTACTCCAATTCGAAAGGGTTGGACAGATGTTGAAGATGGGGATGCTGGCAATCAAGGCGTCTTCTGGTGATTCCGCAAAATTCGCTGAGGCTGTCAAGTTCGCTTTAAGTAAAACTTCAATACCGTTGATATTGATCAGCGATAAACCTGAGGTTATGGAAGAGGGATTGAAGATATCCTCAAGCCACAAACCCTTGATTCACGCCGCCAACAAAGACAATTGGCAGGCCATGGCAGAGCTCGCCAAAAAGTATGAATGTCCGATAGTCGCGTTCGATGATCGCGGCTTGGATGAACTGGCAGAGCTGAGTCAGAACTTAAAGAAGGCTGGTATTGAGGATATCATGCTGGACTTTGGAAAGAAATCCCTTGGGGAGGCCATGAGACTGTTGACCATCATTAGACGGCTTTCCGTGAAAAAGAACTTTCGCCCTCTAGGATATCCCGTCATATTGGGGCTTGAAGACGATCCGAAGAAGGAGGCTTTGCATGTTGCGATTCTCACGATGAAGTATTCAGCGGCACTGATGCTCAATGACATATCCAAATGGAAGATGTTCCCGTTGTTCACGCTCAGGCAGAATATCTACACGGATCCTCAGATTCCGATACAGGTTAAACCCGAGCTTTATGAGATCAACAATCCAGATGAGAACTCTCCTTTGCTTTTCACAACCAACTTCTCACTGACTTATTTCACGGTGACCGGAGACATCGAGAACAGCAAGATACCGAGTTTCCTTCAGGTAGTGGATACGGAAGGCTTGTCCGTAATGACCGCCTTTGCAGCTGGGAAGCTGACACCCGATATGGTCGTGAAGGCTTTGGAAAAATCCGGTGCCAAAGAGAAGGTTAAACACAACAAGATAATCATACCCGGTATGGTTGCAAGGATGAGCGCGAAACTGAATGAGAAATCCGGTAGAGAGATTCTTGTAGGGCCCAGAGAGTCGTCTGGCCTGCCCAAGTATCTGAAGGGTCTTAGCGAAGGATCGTAGGGTTGATTCCTCGTAAAGAGAACACTAATTGCGAAGATTTATCAAAAACAAAAATTTAAGTAGTGCTGTGTTCATTCCCAGGTATCGGGGGAAATCCATGCAGAAACCTTTGAACACACTTAACAAGAGCCTGAACAGTAAGGTTCTGGTCGAGCTTAAGGCCAATAGAGAGTATCGCGGAATATTGGAGGGCTACGACCCACACATGAACCTCGTGCTGATGAAGGCTGAGGAATATATTGATAAGGAGCTGAAGAGAAAGCTCGATATCGCAATAGTGCGCGGGGATAATGTGGTTTACATCTCACCCTAAGTTGGAGGATTGAGTTGTATGAGCAAGGGCACCCCCTCTATGGGCAAAAGACATAAAAAGACGCACATCAGATGCAGGCGATGCGGCAAAAGATCGTATCACATAAGAAAGAAGAGGTGCTCTTCCTGTGGCTTTGGTTTTTCAACAAGAATGAGGGGCTATAACTGGGCTAAGGGGCATTAAAGAATGGCTTCTTGCGCCGAGAGAAAGGTTTGTTCGAATTCTCGCATTGAAGACTCATGTAGAATTCTCGATTTTGATAGGCCTGTTGACCAGTGCGGCGTAGTGGGTATGGTTTCAAATTCGGATGTATCACGGTTTTTATACCACTGTCTCCGGGCTCTACAACATCGAGGCCAAGAGGCAGCTGGCATTGCAACTTTCGATAATAGCGTGAGCTGTGAGAAAGGCATGGGGCTGGTTCACGAGGTCTTCAACGAAGAAAAATTGAGTACACTGAAGGGAAATGCGGGAATCGGTCATGTCAGGTATTCCACCACGGGCTCTTCCAACATCCAAAACGCCCAGCCCGTGATGGTTTCCAGTGCGATAGGCGATGTGGCTTTGGCACATAACGGGGACATCGTGAATTCACAAAAGCTCAGGGACAATCTCAAGAAAAAAGGATGGGCCTTCATCACAACCACGGACTCGGAAGTCATCGTCCGCCTTTTTGCAAATGAGATCGCCTCTACACATGACGTGGCAAGGTCATTGAGAAATGTCATGAGGATATTGGTGGGTTCTTACGCGATCACCTTACTTCTCAACGACAGAATCTTTGCAGTTAGAGATCCGTTTGGCATAAAACCGCTGTGTGTTGGGAGGTTAGAAAAATGTTATGTGGTAGCATCGGAAAGCATCGTTTTCGATGCTATTGGCGCCAAGTTTATCAGGGATATCATGCCTGGGGAGATAGTTGAGCTGTCAAGAAAAGGCATTGAATCCCTCCAAACATCCACGCCCAAACACCATGCGTTCTGCATGTTCGAATGGGTCTATTTTTCAAGGGCTGACAGCGTTATAGACGGTAGGCTCGTTTATGATGTTAGATACAACATAGGAAAATGCCTTGCAAAGGATCATCAAGTGGAAGCCGACATCGTGGTGCCAGTCCCTGATTCGGGCAGGACGCATGCACTGGGTTATGCGAGGGCTTCCAACATTCCATACACCGAGGGATTGATAAAGAACAGGTATGTTTGGAGAACCTTCATAATGCCCGAGCAATTGCAACGAAAAAGAGATGTAAGACTGAAGCTCAATCCAATCCGGGAAATAGTTGAAGGAAAACGATTGGTTTTGGTCGATGACAGCATCGTCAGAGGCAATACAATGGAGAGAATACTGGCAATTCTAAAGGATGCTGGAACGAAGGAGGTTCACGTGAGGGTTGGCTCTCCCCCTATCATCGCGCCTTGCTACTTTGGTATCGATATGAAGACACGAGACCAGTTCATAGCCAATGGGAAGACGGTTTTAGAGATTGCCCAGCATGTAGGAGCCGACTCCTTGGGTTATTTGAGCATCGAACGTTTAGTGGAATGCATAGGCCACGATAGGAATAACCTATGCCTAGGATGTCTAACCGGGGAATATCCTGTGGACATACCTGGAGAAAGATTGAGATTCCAAAAAAGAATCGAAGGTTTTGAGTGAACCCAACCCCTTGTTTTGGTTAATTACGATAATATTTGTTGATCGGGTAATCGTATATTTTAAGTGGAGATATACCATATCTTGTAGAGATGCGGCAAATAACCCTTCCCCAACGAGAAAGCATTTTCAGGCGATCTCAATACCGGGACAATATGATTTTAAAAGATTCATCTCTTTCTGAAAAATGCAAAGAACACTGCGCGGTTGTTGGTGTAGCTTCGAAATCCAATACATCCACCTTCATCTACTACTGCCTTCGTGCACTTCAACACCGCGGCCAGGAGGGAGCGGGTATAGCGGTATTCAACAAGAAAATCCATATTCACAAGGGTCTTGGCTTGGTTGCCAATGTTTTTGATGATGAGAAATTGAGGTCTTTAAATGGCAAATCAGGTATTGGGCATACCTATTACTCCATAAAACTGTCCAAACCTGAGAACGCCCAGCCCACCGTGATCAGGACCGGAGTCGGGGAGGTGGCTTTGTCCCACAACGGTATCATAGTCAATACAGAGATGCTTAGGAGACGACTGAAGAAGAAGGGGCATGGATTCGTGTTGGGCTGCGAAGAGGAGGCTGTAGGCTACCTTTTGACTGACCATCTTGAATCGACCGGGAACCTAATAAAAGCCATGAAACGGACAATAGAGGAGCTGGAGGGTTCCTACTCGTTCACTATGATGTTCAACAACCGAGTTTTCGGGATACGCGATCCCCTGGGCATCAAACCTCTATGCATTGGAAAATTCGATGAAGGGCATGTCATCGCCTCGGAGAGTGTTGCACTTGATGTGATCGGTGCGAAGATGATAAGAGATGTGAATCCTGGGGAAGTGGTGGAGATAACCCCTAATGGATTCAAGTCATATCAGTTGTTCAACTTTGAACATATGGCTCACTGCTTTTTCGAGTATACCTATTTTGCAAGGGCAGACTCGGTCATCGATGGCAGATGCGTTTACGAAACCAGGAAGAGAATAGGGTGGAGATTGGCAAAGGAGCATCCTGTTGAGGCTGACATCGTCATACCAATCCCTGACTCAGGCAGGGCACATGCCTTTGGCTTTTCTCTCGGCTCGGAAATTCCGCTTGCTGAAGGTTTGATAAAGAATCGATACATTGCAAGAACCTTTATCATGCCGTCTCAAAAACTCAGGGAGACAACAGTTAGAGAGAAGGTCAATCCAATAAAAAGCGAGGTTGAGAACAAAAGTGTCGTGTTGGTGGATGACAGCATAGTCAGGGGCACGACCATGAAACGGATAGTGAATCTCGTTAGAGATGTCGGGGCTAAAGAGGTGCATGTCAGGATAGGCTCTCCTTTACTCATCTCGCCATGCTACCTCGGCATCGATATGACGACAAGGGATCAATTCATTGCGCATGAAAGGAGCATAAAGGAGATAAGGGATGTTTTAAGCGCAGATTCCTTGGGTTATATTAGCATTGATGGATTGGTCGAAGCTTTACAATTTTCAAGATCAGATATATGTCTCGGATGCGTGACTGAGAAATATCCTATTGATATCCCCCCGAAGAGGCATCGATTCCAACACACACTAAAGGAGTACTAGTGGCCATGTAGGGTCATATGTGGCTTTCACCGGTAAAATTCCGGATTTCTCGGTCTCCAAAAGGTTTTATATTGGCATGCCAATGAGGATTGAACTTTCCATAGCATGGGATGACATCGAGGTGATGAATTGGCCTTTATAGACATATTATTGCAAATTACAGGAGCTGTAATAAAGATTTTAATCGGTGTAGTTTTGGCTGTTCTGGCCGTGAATATTGGCCTTATATTATTTGAAAAGATCACCCAAATAGGGGAGATGGGGAAATTGAATATTCTAAAAGAACTGGAGGAGGGGAATGCTGCAGTGGCGATACTCATGATAGGAGTTATCCTGGCCATCGCCATCGTCATACGCTCAGGAATAGTTAGCCTCACCGAAATTGAAATATTTGATTGGAATTATATTTGGAATGTGGTATGGGGTTTTGCCCAGATGCTGATATCTATAATGCTGGCTATAATCTCAATATACCTGGCATTATGGATACTAAGACGGTTCATGGAGGGCAAAGATATAATAGGCGATATCAGAGATGGAAACATAGCAATGGGCATCGTTATCGCAGGCATAGTTATATCCATAGCCTTCATTATCGAGGCTTCTGTGGCAGGTATTTCGCCTTTATAGCATTATAGAATGGAGCCAAATCATAGAAGGTGGTGAACATGAGACTTGGAGATATCGACGGTAAGGGAACGATCTATGACGACTCAGGTAACATGCTCTTCCACGATAGTGAATGCATGTCTAAAACATTGGATGGCATGTGCATCGGTATCTATAAGAAGCATAAGGCGGGTTGGAAGGTCATATTCATGGATGGGCCGGGATGTTTCGTTATTACCAATATAAGAACTGTATTCTTAAGGGAGCCCAAGACCTATCCAGGTGGAGACGACAAGGTGGCAAAGCGGTTGTATTCCATGAGCGATGGACAGTACTGGCCTGATAAGGCTGAAAGGGCGAAGGCTGCTGGTGCGAAGGAGTTCTTTGAGGTAATGCACGACGAGGTTGAGAAGATCAAGCATGGGAAGAAGGAGTCGTCCATCATCATAGAGGTCGAAGGCGAAAAGCATAAGATCGTGGTGGACAATAATATCGCAAGGACCCTTGAGCAGCTATTGAAAGAAGGGGGCATGTTGTAGATACTTATTATTTGATTCATACGGGCCGATAGATACCCGTGGAGGATAAACCTCCACTTTATCAACCGCCCCTTGGTCGCAAAATCAATTCAATACGGGCCGATAGATCAGTTGGAAGATCGCCACCTTGGCAACATATGGTCAAAGGACCAAAAGCCAGAATGGTGGAGGCCAGGGGTTCAAATCCCCTTCGGTCCACTTTGATTTTTATATATTTATATTCGTGGCCCGAATCTCATGTTCAGATTATGATGGAACATTAATTACGTCTTAATCCTGAACATCCCCTTCGGTCCACATTATTTTATAATTGTAGGAGGGGAGTTGATAGGATGAAAGGAGATAATGGGCAATGATGAACACCTTTCTATCCGTGTCAAATCCCCTTCGGTCCATTTTGCCCTTCCTTTTCTGATGGCAACTTTTATTAGTGGAAATACATTTGTGGTTCGAAGAATGAGCAATGGGCTCGTGGCCTAGCATGGATAGGGCGCCAGCCTTCTAAGCTGGATGTCGCGGGTTCGAATCCCGCCGAGTCCGCTCTGTTTTTTAATTGCATTAATGCGCGGTCTCGGCTTTATGTTCGAGTTATACTTGGACATCAATTACGTCTTAAGCCTGAACATCCCGCCGAGTCCGTTCTACTCTTAAATTGTCCTAATACACGGACTCCGCTTAATGTTCAGGTTATGCTTAAAAAACAATGATGTCTTAAGCCTGAACATCCCGCCGAGTCCTCCGTGTAAAAAAAT
>JAZGAR010000220.1:0-3585 GCA_036475875.1 Thermoplasmata archaeon | reverse complement strand
TATTTCTCGAAAAAAACCAAAGTTTTTTCCTTGGGCAGTTATTCACACTCCCCTTCTTTATCCTCAATAACTTTTGCCAGTTCCTCCCCTTTCCTCAGAAATTCTATGATCTCGCGGTTGGTGACCTTATAGAGCACCCTCTTCCCATCCTGTCGGCTTTGCACAAGACCGCATCTTCGTAACGATGCAAGATGATGGCTCACCACAGATTGCTCCTTACCGATGAAATCCACGATTTCGTAAACACTTTTCTCCTCTTTGCCCAGGAATTTCAGAATGTTTCTCCTGCTCTTTTCATTAACACATTTAAGTAATTTCGATTCGTCCAAGTGAACCACCTTATATGTTTTAAAATACATATGTATAATTATACATATAAATGCTTTTATTGGTTGGCTCCCGATTCCTAGACAGATGCAAAGGATAGTTTCTTAAGGAATAAGTGAGTATACGGTTTTTCCACAATTTAGAATCGAATCCGAATAAAAAGGTGAATGGCATGAAAATAACCCTAGAAATCGATGAAAAAGAGATAGTTAAGGGTCTTGTGGAAGCTGCAATAGATATGGACAAGGAGACCTTGAAGCGCCTTCTCAGAGGGCTGATAATGGAGGCTGTGCTCTCGGTGAACACACCCACGATGCACCAGATCGCTGATAAGTTCATTGCCATTGAGCACGAGATCAATTATAGGGCCACTTCAGAGAGAAAGGATTGATGAGGATTGATTCATCACTGAACCTTGAAATCTCCGGGGAAACAGCGCATGCAGTGTATTTTAGTTGAAGCCGAAAGCAGGTGAGATCCGGTTATCTAAGGGAGTTGACATAAGGATGATAGAGGAAGTAGAGGGTGGATTGAGAATCAAAGGAAGAGGGATATCCAAAGGCAAAGTGAGGGGAACGGTTATAAAGAGCCTCCTGCCACTCTCCTTAGCTGATGATATCAGCTTGGAAAATTCAGAGATCCTGGCCGAGGATAGTGAGATTCACGGCACACAGATAAAGGATAGGGTGTTCGTTCTCCCATACAGCAAAAGGATAAAAGACTATCCCAACACGTTGAGTAGACTCAAGGAGAGGAATTTGCAACCAACAGCCTTAGTGGTGGAGTCATTGGATGTGCCCATAATGCAGGATGCGGTACAATCGGAAGTGCCAGCTGTGGACGGGATTGACACATCCCTTCTTGAGACCGGTGATGACGTTGATGTGAATGGCACCAGCGGGGCCGTAGCCCTACGGAACGTAACCCTGAAGAAGATCGTTACCTCGGTTATCAATTCAAAAGGCAAGATTCTCATTCTGAAACGCAGCGGTGATGTGGGCACCTATAAGGGCAGATGGGCTTGCGTTTCAGGCTACATTGAGAAAGGCGAGACACCCGATGAGACGGCGCTTCGGGAGATTTCGGAGGAATTGAATTTGGAGAGGGATGACATGGAGTTCGTAAGGAAAGGAAAGGTTTTGTACACAAGAGATAAGGAAATCATGTGGGCTATCCATCCTTTCCTTTTTCAGACGAAAAAGCCTGAGATAAAGCTCGACTGGGAGCACGATCTATACAAATGGATCTTTCCAGAAGAGGTTGAAAACTACGAGACGGTGCCAAAACTCAAAGAAGCCATAGAAAGCGTTCTTAAGGGCTACTAGGGGTGAGACTTGAATGTGATTTTTAGATTCTTACCCCACCGTGGCTATCCATCATGGTCTTTTTCTCCTCCTCTTTTTCCTCCTCAACTTTCACAACATCTTTCCCCTCTTTTTTAACAACTTGGGCCATGGGAAGCTCCTGCTTTGGTTTAGGTCCTCTTTCCCTGAGTCTCAGATAGACGACCAGGAGAATAACTATTACCACGATGACCACTAAAAGCAGTATGAACCCCGAAGGAACGCCCTCCTCGCCTGGCAATGCCTCAACCGTTATAGTTTTATAAGCTTCATTGTTACCTTCATCGCTCTCTTCAACATCATCATCAGGATCCAAAACCACATAAATATCATGATCCCCACTCTCCTCAATCGTCCATTCCACTGTTTTGGTTTTATCACGATTTGATAAGATGGATTCCTGGCCGGAATCTATCATTACACCATCTGCGTCTGGATCTCCATCGTAGACCTCATACCTTACAGTGCCGCTTTCATCACCGTTATTGTAGATCCTCAGGAAAATGTTGATCTTGTCACCCACCTTTGGGTCGGGTGTCGAGAATGAGATATCTGCTGAATCTATGGCGAAATCAGGTTCGCCCTGAATATAGATGTACCTATAAGCCTCGTTATTGTTTTCATTGCCCTCGGCTATCGAGTCATTTGGGTCCAGGACGATGTAAACGTAATGCTCTCCCGATATACCTGTGGTGTCCCAATCCAGGTATACAGTCTTGGTGCCACCTTTCGGAACCATGTTCACGATGTAAGAGTCATCAGGCTGTATCGGATCTCCACCCGCATTTGGGTCGCCGTCATATGCGTTGACTAAAACGTTGTTTGCATTCTCGTCGCCAATATTTCTCACAGTGATCGTGATTTGGACGGTTTCACCGGAGGATGGACTAGAAATGTCGAAGACTATGTCGGTAGCCAAGATGTCCAAGTCAGGGAGAGCTGTGACGGTAAGAGTTTCCTGATCAAATTTGGAGAAGGTATCTTTCGTGGCATCCACCCTCACTGTGAAGGTTCCTGCCTCACCAGGCGCAGTAATATCCGTGGAATAAAAGCCATTTGAATCTGTTGTTGTAGACCAAGAGAGGGCCTCGCTCTGGATCTCTATATTAACATCTGCACCTAACACGCCCTCTCCTGTGTTGTAGGTCACCTCCCCATAAACCTGGACGGTGCCTCCACCCGAGACAGAGCTTGGGTCCAAATTCGCAGTTACCGTGATGCTCGATGGTACGTTATTCACCGTGACTGTAACGATTGCCAGCGGATCACTATCACTCTCCGTATCGTTTGCTCTCGCGTAGATCGTGTGTTCGCCGTTTGTCACGCCATCTTCTGTATTCCAGGAAAAGCTCCAAGTCGACCAATCCCCAGAATCATCATTAGCAAGAACCCAGGCATCTCCGTCGATTCTGACCTCGACCTTATCCACAGAGTTATCTATATCTGAGGCTGTGCCCTCGATTGTCACGAGGCCGGAGACGTTCTGGCCATCGGTGGGATATGTAATGTTTACCTCGGGCGGGGTGTTGGAGATATTGACCATGAGCTCCGTTGTGGACGTATTGCCATCATCATCCTCAACGGAAATCAAGACGGTGTATGTATCCTTTGCAGCGTACGAATGATTGGTCTTGCCGTCGAATGCACCATCAGGATAAAAGCTTAGATTTTCGTAGTAAGTATCTCCATCTCCAAAGACCCACTCATATTTCACGATCTGACCGTCATCATCAGTGGCTGTGATGTTGAAGTAAACCTCTTCGTTCATCCCGGGTGATTCAGGTGTGATTGTAACATTCTCGATTATTGGAGCGCGGTTCGTTATCGTGATGATTATCCAATCCGTATCTGTGGCACCCGACGTATCCTCAACCGTAAGGGTAACGTTGTACACTCCATCCTGGGCAAATTGATG
>JAZGAR010000219.1:0-5530 GCA_036475875.1 Thermoplasmata archaeon | reverse complement strand
TGGTCAATGAGTATTCAGGTGAGAGGGCAAAATCCGAGATAAGGAACATGCATTTAGGGGAATGGGATTTTCTTAAAGGGTATGTGGGCTACTTTGAAGGGAATTCCAGTGAATCTGCAACCTTTTGGATTGCGATTTTTCATAACCAGAGCCAGGCCATCAATACAACTGAGTGGATGACGAATGAGATAAGTAAAGGCGATACCCCCTTCAGCGTGCCTGAAGAAATCGAGGTGACCAAAAGCGGTGTAGAGAATGCATATTATGTTGAAGGTATGGGACAGGATCATTATTATTGGCAAAAAGATGATATCGTGGTGTGGATGGCATTGACCAACATAAACCTAGAAAAACAGGATCAGTTGTTGGATTCCGCCATCGAAACCATAGGTTAACGTTGAAGTTCGTCGCTTTACATTCGTAAACAGACAACTATAAAACCAATTAACAATCATAACCCATCGGCCAGCATCTCATCTGGGAGGTAAGAAATTGGAAATTGGTACGGTTCTGCTCTACATCTCGTTGATAATAGGAGTAGGTTCAGTTGGATTCACGATCTATTATTTATTTTCCAAGGAAGGGTACTATCTTCGCATATCAAAATGGCTCAGCATTGCCAGTTGTATGATGGTTTCCGTAACTTTACTACTACTGGCCTATTATTTCCTTGTATCCGATCTGCATATAGAGTACGTTCATTCCTACACAAGAACTGACTACACGCTGTTCTACAAGTGGGGTGGCATATTAGCAGGAGCAAAAGGCTCTCTGCTGTTCTGGGTCTGGCTCATCGCGCTGTCATTAATATTGGAAGAGTTCATCCAGGATAGGAAAGAAAGGCGGCATAGAACCACGAATGGAGGTGATGATTCAAGGACGGATGAAAGAGCCTTGTTCGTTTGGGTCAGGTTGATCGTCATTATCATCATCATGGCCTTCCTCTACCTTCTCATAAATATCGATATGTTCAGGCCCACCGAAGCATTGGCTCTCAGAAACTACCCCGACGGCTATGGCCTCCATGCAAACCTCCACACTCCGCTTATGATCGCGCATCCTCCTGCGGTGTTTGCAGGCTATGCTTTTACCACCATTCCCATGGCCGCAGGGCTTGCGTACTTGATCACTGGCAAGGGTAAGTGGACCAACATCTCACTGCAATGGGGCAGATGGGCCTGGTTCTTTTATTGTTTAGGCATCGGCATCGGTGGGCTATGGGCTTACATCGTTCTTGGTTGGGGCGGATACTGGGCCTGGGATCCGATCGAGATCGTGAATCTGATTCCGTTGTTGCCTCTCACAGCGTTCGTACATGGGCAGTTGTACGACCATAACAGGAAGATGTTCAGGAACGTCTCTATACTACTGATTGTCGTAACCCTTATCCTTTCGCTCTTGGCAACCTTCGTCACGAGGAGCGGGTTGTGGGTTTCGGTGCATGACTTCGCAGAGGTGGAGGTGAAAGAGGCGGGATTGAGACTGATAACGATCATGGAAACTAATGGGTCAGCACATTTCTTCGTGACGTTCATGTTTGCAATGTTGATTATCACCGCTATCCTGTTTACATGGCATCTGATGAGACCATACATTGGAGAAACCAATCCTGAAAGGCGAAAGGTGCTTCCCCTCACTCCTACGCTCTATATTGGCCTTATGTTGATTTTACTTGTTTATGTGCTAATAGCCCCTATTTCCTTCGTTTACACGGCGATCTTGGTAGCAACGCTTATCGGCCTTGGAAACGGTTATTTTGGAGGCATTATAATTTTTGCGGTTTTGATGGCCATTCCTGTAGCCTGGATGTTTTACGTCTCAGAGGAAGAGATTGAAGAGGCCGGATCCGGGGATAAGAAAAATGCTTTTTCAAGCCTCATAAACGACAAGAACTTGATGATGATAACGATATTTCTTCTATCGATAGGTGCTGCTATCACCACCTTCATGCTTATGATGGGAATAAACGGGATCCAGAGGGAGGTCTTTGATTCTAGAGCACCCCTAATAGCATTACCCTTGATCATCGTGCTTGCCGCGTGCATGGTCTGGAGGAGCCTGGGAAGGAAGAATACCCTGACCATGGTCGTGGTCATGGTTGCTGCTGGCATAATTGGGTATTTGCTCTTTCCAGAGCCGGCGATTGTGGGCATTGCGTTACCGATTCTTTTCATCGCTCTCTTTACCGCGATTTACAAGGTCTTGATTGTCACGGATGGTGGAAAGAAAGTAACATGGAAACTGCGGCTTGGCGGAGCATTGCTCGTATCTTCAGGCATACTGGGCATGATCATGTGGGGCGCTCCTCCTTCACGAGTGGCACTGTTCTCAATGTATTTCGTACCGACCTTCGAAATCGCAGTTTTTGGCTTCATATTTTCAAGCTTAGCCGTTGTGGGCGGTTTTTTTGCCGCAAAGAGAGCGAGCTTCAAACTCGCTGTTTTTGGGGGCATTTGCGGTTTGTTGGTTCTTGGTTACTTTGTAGGCACTGTGCTTTCTGCAATCGCCTTGGTGTTGATAATCGCATCCTATAGGGAGTTCAGCATAGATGCGAAGGAGAGGATTTCAGGTAGGATTTCACGAAAATTGAAGCGGGATTTTAGGCTTGTTTGGAGCCATATCATACATTTGGGGTTGATAGTTTTCATAATCGGATATGTCCTGAGCACTTACCTTGTCGTTGAGACGGCTGACGATGAGGCAATGCAGAATAGATTCCACAACATGTCGCGCCAAGATACTTTAGAGTTCGATGGTTATGAGTTCAAACTTGTCGGTTCAGAAGGTACCACTGCTGAGAACCGTGTTGGCTACGAAATCGTTGAGGTGCTGATAGAAATCTACAAAGATGGGGAGTTACTTAGCGTTGCCAAACCTCATATGAAATGGGCGGAGCACATGAACCATTACCATCAGTTCGTTTATGTGGAGAACGTGGTGTTAAAGGACATCTATTTCATAGTACGGGGATTTTACACCCCCTCCCAGGGTTGGATATACTCGATGGGGGGTGAAGGGCAGCAGGGTGTGAGGTTTCTTTCCGATGATATCACGGCTGTGGCCTTGGAACTGAAATCCCTGCCCGGGATGTCCGCTGTCTGGGGCGGGTTCTGGATCATGTCCATTGGGATAGTGTTTATCATCATAGTGGGTTATCTCGGAGGGGGATATAAGGACAAGCATAAGATCGCTAAGGAAAAAGAGGAAATAGATACGGGGAAATCGGACGGTTATTATTATGAGATGCTGGAAAAAGAACTGACGGAAATGAACCAAACGATGACCGGGGGTAAAGGATGAAGACAAAAGTATTGACACTGGTATTTACCGTGATTTTGTTGAGTCATTTGGCGGTAGCTCAGTTTTCAGAAGGTGAGGATACTTCTATACCTCCAAACCCTATCAAGATCGACGAATACTGGATCGATGTGTTTCAGAGTGACGATGCAAAGACCTTGGAAATCGAGGAATATTTCTTCGTCAACAATACAGGTGATGAGCCTCTTAACGATGACTTCTACATATGGATACAAAAGAACGGCGATATCAAAGCGGAATGCTGCGGAGGCGCTGCCAACATGGCATGCAGACTTAAAGCTGGTGGGGCCATGGCTTGCTTCAATTTCGCTAAAATGGATGAGAATCTATATTTGGGTAGGCCGTTTTTGGACCAAAACATACTCTCTTATTACGGTCAGAAAGGATGGTTAAGGATCAATATCGTTTCCTTCACAAACCTCTTTATTAACAACACCCTGCATCTAAATGTGAGTCTCGGCGGTTTTTCGGTTCCCAGGGGGTCGGGAAGCGGTTTGGGAGGAGGCGTTCATATAACATCTGACAATCGCGAAATAGGAATCCGTCCTGTGATAGATATGAACATGCCTCAGAACATCACTGTTACGGAGAATATCAGGGTATTCAACAACGGTACGGAAAACGAGGTCGTCAATCTTAGCATAGACGGTATTCCACAGAATTGGAGCGCAGAACTCTGGAACAGCACCGGACAGTTCGACATGATTTCACTGCTTCCCCAGGAACAAACCAACTTGACCCTCAGAATCACCGCACCCTCTTATATAGCCCCTATCAAGGTGTCTTATTCGACAAAAATGAGCATCGAAGGCGAAAATAAGATCAAAGGTTCCTTCAAGAATCAATACCTCTACGACACAAAAAGGGCTGAGTATTTCATCTTCCTATTATCTGATAAAGGACTCGAGCTTTCCGAAGATTTAACCATCGTGCACCCTTCCGGCGATGGGGAACCGATTTTAAATGAGGAATACGATAGGTACTGGTATGTGGTTCAATCTCGCGACATCGAGGCGAATTCCTTGTCCACGATTACCGTAGGTTGGGAAGAACCCAAAGATCAGCTTAAGTTTTTTGCGATACTGGCTGTTATTCTAATAATCGCTCTGTTGGTTACTGTGCCCATAATGAAGAAAAAAGGCATTATTGGAGCAAAAAAAGAGGTGGCGGGTGGAGAAGGCACTGGTGAAAATCATAAGCCAGCAGAGGAATCCACAAAGGATGAAGAAGAGGAGAAGACCCTGAAATTAGCCCAGCTTGAAAAGGAGAAAAAGAAGCTTCTTGGGGCCTTGGCAAGGGTTAAATCTGATGAAAGCGAGGGTTATCTTACCCCTGTTGAGGCAAAGGATATCAAAAAACACTATCTTGCTGCGCTTAAGGAAAATAAGATGCAGATAAGTGAATTGAACGACATCAGGAGGTATGACCAACCTTCGTCCGAAGGGAATGGAAGGTTACCTGAGCCTAGCGAAGTTAAAGGTGATGGAAAGCCTGGACCTCAAAAACGTATCGATAACCTGAGTGTTATCCTCAAGAAACTGGATGACGACCATAATACAGGCCTCATACCTGGTGAGGTATACTCTGATCTCAAAGAAAAATACGAAAAAGAGGTCTCGGAATTGCAAAAAAACCTTACCGAGGAGGAGAAAGCATTGACCGCAAGGAAGGAAAAGATGCTTAAAGCGATAGCGAGATTGGAGGAGGAACGAGAGATGGGGCTATTGGACGATGAAACCTACAAAGTGCTGAAAACGGACTATGAAAGGGTAATAGAAGACATTGCAGAACATGTAAATAGGGAAGGCAAATCACCAATGAGGAACGAATAGGAAGTCATAAGATGAGCAGCATAAGATCGCTTATATATTTGGGCTTGATAGTCTCCGTTTTCCTCTTGATAAACATTCCTTCCTCGTATGGTGAAGAAGAGTATGCACCCTACATCCCAGGACCACTAAACGGCAAATGCGAAGCCTGTCATTCAGGCTCCGCCCTTGATGCCTATGGCCAGGATTTCGCTTCGATATCAAACCACGCTTCGAACCCACAAGGAGCAATCAACGCCATAGCAGACCTCGATTCTGATGGCGATGGGTTCACCAACTCTGAGGAACTGAGCAAAGGCACATTTCCTGGGGATCCATCATCTCGACCGGAGAGTTCTGAGGTGGTAGAATTTCCCTTGCTACAGCTGGCTGCCATTGGGATA
>JAZGAR010000218.1:0-5846 GCA_036475875.1 Thermoplasmata archaeon | reverse complement strand
CAGACAGGACATAGTCAAGGAGAGATCTTCGGTCCTAAGATCCATTAAACTCACAGATTTGGGAAGGGAAATATCGGCTATGCCCTTAAAACTTAAAGAACAAGTATCTCAGATCACACCGGAATTATTGCAGAGTGGAAAATGGAAGGAAGTTGAACTGAGAAGGTACAATATCGAAACCTTCGCACCGAATGTGTTTGGCGGTGCGATTCATCCTATGCAAAGATTGATTCAGGAGATAAGGAACATTTTCCTTAAGATGGGCTTCACTGAAATCGAGACAGATTTCATCCACTCATGTTTTTGGAACATGGACGCACTGTTCATTCCTCAGGACCACCCTGCAAGGGATGCACAGGATACTTTTTACATGAAAAAACCAAATCGCCTTAAATTAGATGAAACACTGGCCCAAAAAATACAAAAAATGCATGAGCATGGCGGTGAGCTACCCTCAAAAGGTTGGGAGTACAGATGGGATGTAAAAGAGGCTGAGAAAGCCATCCTCAGGACTCACACGACGGTGAATACCATAAAGTATCTGTCCGAGCATCCAGATCCCCCTGTAAAAGTATTTTCGATAGGGAGGGTTTTCAGGAGGGAAGCCTTGGATTCCACCCACTTGCCTGAGTTCCACCAGATAGAGGGCATAGTCATGGAGGAAAAAGCCAACCTCAAAGTGCTCATTGGCATATTGACTGAGTTTTACAAAAGGATAGGGTTTGAAAAGATACGGATTCGCCCTGGTTATTTTCCTTACACCGAGCCGAGTTTGGAGGTGGAGATACAATTAGAAGGAAAATGGCTGGAATATGGCGGTGCAGGAATTTTCAGGCCTGAGGTGACCCATCCTTTTGGAGTCAAACATCCGGTACTAGCTTGGGGTCTGGGTTTGGAGAGGCTTGTTATGTTGAGGAACAACATAAAGGACATCCGCAGCCTATATTTCAACGACATAGAATGGCTCAGGACCGCTTTGGTGATTTAGAACCTCCTCTCGAATTCATCTGTTTTTCTTTCTTTGCAATCTGGACATGTTCCATGCACGGCATCAAAACACGACCTGCAAACCACCCTACCACATAATGGACAGGTAAGCATTGCAGGTTTACCGCATATGTGACAGAGCCCCACAGATTTCATCATTTTTTCCTCTCCAACATCGTCTCATCTATCGGGTCACTATTTCGGTTTTAGGTCTTTGATTTACACAACTTACATAATAGATACAAGCTTTAATAGTTTTTCTTTAGAAAGTCTTTTGAAGGGTAAAAACATTACATCATGACAAGAGACAGGGGAAATTTGGTTTTTCCCCCTATGTTGCCATTTGCTTCCGCAAATGGGCTGAAAATATTCGTCATATTAAAAAAGAGGTGGATGGATGCAGACATTTGACATAAAGAGAGGACATTACAAGAATCTGGAGAGAGCGGGTCTAGAGAAGATCATGTCCGAGATCTTTGGCGGGGTGGAAAAGGAGGGGGAAAAGTACAAAGCAAACTATGGTGCCATGAAACCTATAACGGTGTGGTTCAAAAGCAAAAAAGAGCTGTGTGTGGACATAATAACTGAGAGGGATGTGAGCGATGATATCGCCATGAAAACCATAAAGGCAAAGAACGTTTTCCTGCAAAAGGCCACAGGTTTCAGTTCAAAGGAGCGTTCAAAAAGGCTCCAGAAAAAGGCTAAGAAAGGGGACATTTGATTCTTAACATCATTTTATGTGATCGTTATACGCGCTGAGATGGATTAAGGACTAAAAATTTAAATCGATACTATCAGATACAGCATAGAAGCTACTGGTAGTTTAACCGAAATAGTTCAATTCATCCTTTTTATCATCCACTATCGATTCTTCAAGGTCCTTGAGTTTGGAGGTCATAAAATCTATTTCCTTTGCTTTTAATTCGAGCGGTTTAAAATCGACAGTCACATTGATGATTTTTGTCAATACCTCTAACACAGCTTGTGCCGCTTTTGGGTCTGCAAAATAACCCGAGGTCTCTCCCATGAGACAGATACTCTGTATACCCATTAACTTTCCTAGACCAAGTAAGAGTCCACTCGCCCCAACTATTCCACTCCCGGGCTCACCCTTCGGGAAGGTGATGCCGTATTTTTTCATCTCCTCCACCGATTCTTTGTCTGTAGTTGCTCCAAGAACCCTGGGATATTCCACCACCTTTCCCATGCCATATCCTCCAAGGGTGAAGATCTTTTTCACTCCAAATTCTTTTGCAAGTTCCAATACCTTGCTCGCCAGTTCGTACTGCCCTTCAGGTGTCATGCCTTGATAGTCCCCCACCAAAATGATCAGATCGTCCCTTTTCTTGTTTGACGTTTTCACGAAATGAAATTCATTGTTCACAAGCTTCACGACCCCATTATCCCCCACAAGTACCTGGGGGGGGAAGTGTTTTGAATATAGGTCTGCAAATTTTTCAGCATGCAACTCATCGATGAGATGCTCAGCAGCCAATTTCCCTACGTTACCTACACCAGGTAGACCTTCTAGTAGTATAGGGTTCTTAATGTCCGGTTTTTGCAGGTAGCTTATGATGACCTCTTCCATAATATCATTCTCCTTCGCAATCTTTTCCTACACGTTGATCTTTTTTTGGCTTATGCTTTTCAATCTTCTTCTATATTCGCCATATCTATCGTGCGGAGAGAAACGCGGTGGGATGGGCACGATAGTTTCATTCCCGCAAGAGCAGATATCCTTCATAGAATATCTACCACATCCTTCGCATTTTCTCATTATCGAACGCATTATTCTTTTATCTCCCTATAAAATATACCATTGCCGCTATGTTCTTTTATGTACGCAATAGCCCTCTCTCCCGCCTTTTTTAGTTCTTCTTCTGCGGTTTTATAATCTGGCGCGTTGACTTTGATTCTGTATTTTGGTGCACCGACATATTGAACTATAAGATCGGAATTATCGCTTCGCTCAGCCTCGATCAATGCATTTTTTATCTGGATTATGCCATCGGGAAGGGGGCAGGTTATGTCAAGATAACCGCTCACCTTGACGAAGGGTGGAGCTATGTTGTCCACAGCTACGCTTGTAAAAACATCGACCCATTCACCCTTAAAACCGTCTTCCTTCAGCACATTTGGATTTATTGCGCACTCCTCAAAGGTACGATACAAACTACCGTACCTTTCCACCAAATCATGAGCAAACTCCTCGTAACATGTATCGATACTTTTACCGAGTTTCTCGGAAGTGATTTCCAGCAACTTTCTCGCCTTCTGTTCATTTTTCCAATCTTGGATCTTCTCCCTTCTCTGATGTTCGTTCACCTGTTTTAGTGAAATATCCACATGCCCTTTGCTTTTATCTACTCTAAGAACCTTGCATACCACTTTTTGCCTTTCCCTTACGTAGTCCCTGATGTATTTTATCCAACCCGTCGCAACCTCTGTTATGTGTATGAACCCCTCCTTGTCATCGTATTCATCTAATATAACGAATGCTCCGTAATTTTTTACAGTATGAACCGTCCCAATGATGAGCTCTCCTTCCTCAGGATAGTCATCCACCCTCATCATTATTCTATCACTCCCAGGATTTCTCCTCGAACCTTACCCTTCCCACCTTGGGGTTTTATGAGTGTTGCACCGCAAACATTGCATGTCACAACGGAAGAAGGATGGCTGAAGAGGATTTGACCTTGTTCCTCACCACCACAATCTTGACATTTGACCCTTAGAAATACGCTTTTTGGCTTTGTCGTTTCTTCCACTAATTCACCCCGTCAATTCGAATTTCTTGGCCCTTATACAAGGTCTTTGCGAGGCTTTTTTGCATTCCTTGCACCTGTATCTTAGAAACACACGCGTAGTGGGCTTCTCCCTACCTTCGGGTTTTGATCTGGGAAAGCCGCCATATCCCGCTGTAACTCGCCTGAATCTCCTCTGACCCCACTTTCGCTCGTTTGCCTTCTTTTTTTTCACCTTTTCGATCTCGTGAATCGTATGTTTTTTGCAGGACTTGCAGTAGGTTTTGATGGATCTTGGCCTTTTCATGGATATACTCCTCTGAACGGTATCGAGAGTTATTGTGCAACCACTATAAAAAGTTGTGGGATTTTTTGATTTTGACGGGTATATATTCTATTTAAATGGTATATAAGCCCATCGGAAAAAATACCACCGCAACATTAATAACCTTCAACATCCAATATACAATCGCTCCAGTTCGAAGACTGTGTTGAACAGTGATACACAGGGCAAGGCTGGAGTGTGGTATCGTTAAGGGTCCCTGCATGAGATTTGATGTGTCATCAAAAGATGATTGCAGGACAACCCCGATATCCAACAATCCCCCGATATGGGTCAGGACTGGGAGAGTGCGTCCTGCAATCTGTGATCAGGGCTGTTAGTATCGGGGGACACACACTGTTTTTTTTAATTTTTAAGAATCTGCGGCGTGTTCTCTGCCTTTGGCATGTTCATTGGATGCCCAGTGAAGACATACATCACCATGTCCTTTATCCTGTCTATGTGCATCTGAAGCTCCTGGGTAATCTGGATAGCCTATCCTGAAAGTCACCGAACCATATCCGATCTGTTCCGCCGTATAGGTGCCTTCAGGTACCTGCTCGCCATAGTTGGGTGCATGCACCCAATTATTCGTTCCAGGTACCAATTCCCATGTAAAATAAGTCTGGTCCCAAAACCAAGTCCTTACTGCCTCTGGTACCATCGGAATGAGCTCAAGACTCTGGACCGGCGACCAAAAGACCTTCTCGCCATCCTCGTTATAAATTACTATATGGTTGCCCCCAAACCAAGGAAGATGGATAACCTCATCACCCGTATTCTTCGAGTATAATGTCACTGTCTCTCCGACTGTATAAACCTTTTTCTCACTCCATATCACTATGTCGGGATGATACCATAACGCTTGGCCAGTGGCAGAAAGCATAAGAATCAAAATGGCTACAAAGGTTGGTAATATCAGCTTCCTCATACTTTTTCACCTCTTCTCAGTTAATAGTATTAAGGTCGTTACACCTTGCCTCGATGTTCTTCTTCTAAAATAAACATAGGTTTAAAACTATTTATGAATTGCGTAGAAAAGGAGTTTTTAAGCGGGTTTTAGTGGGATATACCACCTTTTCAAGAACCGATAAAACCTTAAAATATTTCCAAAACCTCCGTTACTGCCTTCTCTAGGGCATTATCATGGTTAAAGACCATCTTGACTGATGCACCCGTGAGCATGGAATAGGCTATGGCAGCGTACCTGTTTATCATCTGGTGCTCTTCTATCTCTTCCATCCCCTCATCATCCCTTCTTCTGCTTTCCTCCCTAGCCCTTCTCCTCGCAATCTCATCCCCTGTGGCCTCCACGAGAACGATTCTATCTGGTTGGAGCTTTCTCAGAACCCATTCTGGAAGGCCTGGATAGTACCCTCCAGGAGTTTTGATGGTGCAATGGGTGTCCACAATGACATCTCCCATCTCGTAGATTCTCTGTGCAGCCTTTTCCTGCACAGCTCTTTGAACCTTTACAGGCAGTTTCCTTATCTGATCCCTGTCCTCAACCAGATCCTCTGCCTTTGCCACCTCGAACATCACGGTGCCGTAATTCACGATGTTTAGCCCTTTCTCTTTCGCTATAGCTTCCATAACAGATGTTTTTCCCGCACCAGGAACTCCTGTAACCACCATTATCATACGATCACACCCGTGCCGACATGATTTTTTACTTATTTAAGCTCTGCCTTTGTCCTTATTTCACTTCAGCACGGTTAAAGATTTGTAAAGATATGTTTTCCCAAGAATCGTTGTAAAAATCGTTCATTTTTGAGTCTGGGTGGCCCCACTGG
>JAZGAR010000217.1:0-5294 GCA_036475875.1 Thermoplasmata archaeon | reverse complement strand
AGGTCACCACCGATTCAACCGGTCTATATTCCTTCAACCTCAACACCAGCGTGAATTACACTGCCCATGTGGAGTATTACGGCTTCATGGACTTTAGTCTGGGGCCTTTGAACCTTTCAAACCTCTTGGAGCAGAGTGATTTCAAAATGACACCTCTTGAAATTATGATGTTTGGGATAACACGATACGAGGGCTCGCAAATAGGAAATGTGTCCATCTCCTTCAACGCTGTGGAAGGAACTGGTGGCGAGAATGCATCAAATGTTTCACAGCCAGATGGAAAATATTATGTAGACCTCATGCCCGGAGAATATCGCATCGTTATAGATTACAATACAACTGAAAATAGTACACTTGTGAGGTTCCTGTATAATGGTACGGTTTTCACAGAGGTTGCCCAAGGAAGCAAAGAACTGGATCTCAACCTGACAAAGAAGATCAAGATCAATGGCACCGTAAATGGTACATCCGAGAACGTCACTATACATTTTGAAGCATTAAACGGAGAGGATGAAGAGGTGAATGAGGTCACCTCTGATAACGGAAGCTTTGAAATCTTCCTGATCCCGCAAGACTACCATGTCTGGGTCTATCACATTGTGAATTCGAGCACCTACCATGTCTACCTAAACACTTTCAACCTCAATGAGTCGCAAAGCATAGAGCTAAACCTATCCTTAGGAGTAAAGGTGGAAGGGAAGGCCAAATACGACGGTGATGGAGTGGAGGACTTAAAGATAATTTTCAGGAATAACGGTTCCTTGAATTCCTATTCGGAACCAGGGGGAAACTACACCGTATTCTTACCTCCAAACCGAACATATGAAGTAATAGTAAACCAAACCAATGAGGAGGGCGATGAGCTGGTGAGGTTCACTTTTTATGGTTCGGTTGATGTGAACATTACTGATATCTCGGATTGGGATATCGATCTAACTAAGTTCGTCAAGGTATCTGGTAAAGTGAGCATGGATTGGAATGGTGATGGTCAAATAGATACATCGGAGGGTGTGGAAAACATCACCATCGACTTTGAAAATGAAAATGGTTCGATTACAGCCGTGACTAATGAATCAGGAGGTTACGAGGCTTTTCTTGTTCTTGAGAAGAAATATAATATTACCATGAGTTCTGACTTCCCGATAGTGGATGAGGGATTCAATATAACCGTGACCATGAATGAAACCCAAAAGGATTTTTCTATCACCTCAGCGAACTTGACTGTTAGCGGTACGACCTTGAGAAATGGTTTCGCAGAGAACTATACCGCTTTATGGTTCTGGGAATCCAGCGCCACAGCGGTCAACAGCAGCACGATATCCGAAGAGAACGGCAATTATAGTTTGGAACTCCCCCCCGGGGAATATGTCCTCTATTGTAGAAAGGTCTTGGGTTCTGATGTTTTTGTGTATCTTGATAAGGTATCTATTAAGCCGCGAGAAAACCTCGCCTTTGACCTAAACCTCACACCAGGTGCGAAGATAAGCGGTAAAGCTTACTACATCAATTCCACAGGAGAGAACCTGAGCGCTCAAACATCTATAGGTTTCTCATCAGTTGGCAAGGTAAACACTTCCACCGATGAGAACGGTCAATTTGAGATATGGTTACCACCTGGAACCTACCTAACATCTGCCGACTTTACTACATTTGAGTACAATATGTCCATGAATTACAGCTATGAGAATTTGGTCGAAATCGCCGATGATACGCCACTATATCCAAATCTGAATAAAATTGAACTTTCGAGTGTGGAACTAGAATGGCTTGAAGCAACCCCAGCGACTATCGAACAGAATGAAAGCGTGACCTACAATGTAAGCATAAAGAATACGGGTAATGTGAAAGACACATTTGATATTGTAACTAGTGCAGATCCTGGCTGGAACATCACCTTAGCTGAAAACTTCACACTGGGCATCGGAGAATCAAGGATATTTGAAGTTCACATTCAGACATCCCCAAATGCCATAGTAGAACATGATGAGGTAACTGTAACCGCCCTGCCTCGGAGCATGTCAGGAACTGAGGGCAATGTGGAATTAAAGGTGAACATCACGCAGGTCTACGAAGCAGCGAACCTGTCCCTGGGGACCACTCCAATAATTGCGAGATATAATACCCTGAACTACACATTAAGTATCATGAACATGGGAAATGGAGAAGATAATTTCATCCTAAATTTATCTGGATCGTCCCAGGACTGGAATGCAACTCTAAGCCACACTGGATGGAGCTTGGCAGCGAATGAACAAAGGAACTTTAATTTGACAATTAAAATACCTTACAACACAACAGCCATGAGCGCCACCCTCACTTTAACATCCCTCTCATCCATCAATTTGACATCCGAGCTTCAAATAACAGTCGATCTACCGAACTTGGAGATCGAAGAAGAGAATCTTACGATTACAGGTGAGCAAGTCTCCGAGGGGGCTTTGAACACTGCCCCGATTCCAGGCTTTGAGGCTTTAGCTCTGGTAGCTTCAATGATCGCTGTAGCCTTTATGATGAGGAGGAGGAATGCAAGATGAGGATTTCTGGAAGGAAAGGTAGAGGCCAGCGCCTGATTCTTTTGCATCTCTGTCTTTCGTGTTTCCTTATAATCGGTATCATGGCAATCATGGTCATGCAAAGTCAAACTCATGCACAACCTGATGAAGTGCATGTGTTCATCACAGGGTCAGATACATTACCAACAAATACAACCACCCAATACACGATTCGTATCACCGGTGGACCGGCTGAAAATAACGGAACATGGGGCTTTGAGGCGAAGTTGGAAGGACCCGAAGGTATCCTGAAAGGTGCTGATCTGGAGCCAATAAACGGTACTTCTTCTGAAAACACTTTTAAGGTTAATTTAACTACACCAGAATATACGCAAGTCATATATTTGATCGTTAACGGTTCCTCTTTCAACACCACCGATCGGGTCTGGAGCGGAGAGGTTACTAAGGAAATCACAGTGTTTGAACCTATCATGGTTAACATTTCTGCCAAGATAAGAAATACTCACCTAATGGATGTCAAAGGCGTGGTTGTTACCTTCTATGTTGATGGAGCTTTGATAGGCAATAAAACCGTGGATGTACCCGCAAACAGCACAGAGGAAGTTTACATTGAATGGATGGTCTCGAAGACAGAAGAGGGAGAGCATGAGGTCGAGGTGAGGATCAACGAGGACGGAAATTTGCTGGAATTTGACGACGGCGACAATGTGATGCGAAAAACCATCTACGTCGGTGAGAGACCCCCAAGAGAAATGAGCCCAATAATGATTTTCAACTCTGGCATAGTGTTTATTATAGACACGGTGGCGTTCTTATTCTTCATCGGTGCTTTTATGATGAGAAGAAAAACCCTCAGAGGCAGGGGCTATTACGGTGCACGCGCCACTAATACCATGTATTTCATGGGAATACTCATGATCATCTTGAGCTTACCTATATTTGTCGTGAGCCAGATCCTAACAGAAAATCCAGATGTCAGCGGCGATCCTGTCGGGAGATTGATAGAAGGGATATGGATATTTGTGCTCGGTTTTGGCACGATACTGCTGACCTGGGATAGGACCAAGAAGAAAAGAAGATAGTTATTTTTCAGACTTTTTAATGTAATCAGACGGTATCAAATCAGTAACATATACGGTTTTACAGGCCCTCTGGATGATAATACCAGTTTCAATGGCCTTCTTAGCATCAATACTGAGTATTATCGGCATTTCCACCCTGTGCTTCCCCGCCGTTTCCGCGTCATCAAATGTCTTGCTCAGATGAACCTTCTTTCTATCTGAGGGTCTTATGCCTGTCTCCAGCAGGATATCCACTTCCTCCTCTGTTGTGGGATAAAAAAGTATATCCGGTATGTTATCCGATGGAAGCTCAAGGTCGACATCAAAGGAATGACCATAGGTTGCCCGGATCGTGCCGTTCTTGAACTGGTATCTGCCTTTTAGGTCTGTTTCTATCACAGCCTGGAGGTGGTGTGGTCTTAGCCAGTGTAAGTCCTTCCGCCTTAACTGCACAGCCTGGATGAACTCACGCATATCCACCCAACCGTGGTCATCCATATTCAATCCGAACCTCTCAGGGAAATGCCTGAGCACTCCTGCCATTAGCCTCCCCAGATTGTTCAGCTCACTATCGCTGGCTAAAAATTTGCCCTCTTCTCCGCAAATAGAGCAGTCTTCACCCCTGAAATAACCGTGTTCTCTGCATTCTCTTAGCATGTTTTTACCATAACCTGTATTGTTCAAAGGAAATAAAACTTTTGCTAATTTCAAACCGCTAATGGTTTAGGGGTCCTCTATTAGAATTAAAAAAAGATCGGGGAAAATCCTCCGTAACCTTTTTCAACATGAAACTCAATTATTACCTTTGTCGGGAGAAGGCGGACAGCTAACGGTTTCCTCCTTCTGGGAGGTTCAAACTGAGGAAAGTCCCCCCTCCTTGAGAAAGGTGGATTCACACAAGTGGATAGGGCGAGAGTCCTGGCTTCCTGAGCGAATCAGGCTTGGTGCGAAAATCGCCAAGATGGAGCAGAAACGACACAGCCAGCCCATTTCTGCCTTGCGCGGAATTGGAATGATGAGTTCGGCTCTGACGACTGGGTTGGATTTGGTGAAACGGCCACCCCCACCGGAGCAAGTCCAAACGAACCGGGATGAAATCTCAAGACCGGTAGGTAGGACGCATAGTCGAATGCTGTCACCGGAGCAATCCGGCAACAGAAGGGGGCTTATGTCCTTCACCCGACACTCCTTTTCATTTATCTTTTTTAGTGGATTCAAATTCCTCCCTGGTTTCTTTCTTGTGATTTTTCAATGATATACCATGAAGATTAATATATAAAATGAACAAAATATACAAAAACTTTAAATACTTTTAGTAACATTAGTTCATAATAGTATGAATGCGAAATCTAGTTTATTTGCAGTAGTATCGATTAAACCGCAAGGGATTAGAGAATTAATCCATAGATTACCCTATTCCCAACATTCGATTTACCACGCTGTCTCAGATCTAAAAAAAGAGAGGTTGATTGTAAAAACTCGAAGAGGAAATGGATGGGTACTTGATGTTGCAGATGGCTATCGTCCTCAGAAAACGAGGGAAATCTATATCCAAGCATTAAGCCACGGTGTAGATCCAGAGATTTTACTACGCAGTAACACTATTCGTGTTTGGAAAGCATTGAAAAAGAATCACACATTGGATGCTATCAGGAAAGTATCCTCTGGTTTACGAGGAAATTTGTGAGGGGCCATTCGTTGGCGGAGATGATTGCCGATC
>JAZGAR010000216.1:0-3256 GCA_036475875.1 Thermoplasmata archaeon | reverse complement strand
AAGATAATAGTCTTTCTTTTTCGTAATGAATATCTTCGCATCATCAAAGTACCTGCTGAAAGGCTCTTTGTCAAAAGGCATTTTTACTGTGCCATATTTTCTAGGGATATAATCCAAATACGCTTGAAGAAAATCATACTGTTGTTCGCAAAAGTATCTATCCTCCATACCAGAAGAGATCATGGCCCCATCTTTTATACCCTCTAGGGCTGCATCTGCAACACTTCCAGCCAGAGGAATCTCACTAGCCATGATTTCAAAGCCATGTGGCCAAAAGTGTGCTGTATTCCGGCTTCCAATGATCCCACCAAACGCATTATTTGGATAGATAAAATAACTTGAGAACGAAATTGCCTTATTTAGTATTTCTAAAAGCCGCTTATCCTCGGTCTCTTTGTAATATTTGGCCAAAAAGCTAATGGTTGTCGTCAAATAACCTAGATCCGCTCCACCATACTCAGGAAACCATCCTTCCTGTGACTGTGCCTCGATGACCTTTTCCATTCTCCCATGAACAGCCTTTGAAAATACATCTTCGTCCAATAGCGCGCCCGCTTTTAGCAATGCTACTGATGCTTGGGCCTGATGGTTGGTCAGTAAATATGGTTCATCATTTTTTGTAAGCCACATCGCAGCTTTGTAAATGGCATCCAAGATCAAATTCGAGTCTTTAGATGACATTTCCTCCTTAAGTAACCCATAAGACTCTAAGACTGCATAGAGTGTGATTGCTGTGGCTCCAAAAGCACGTTCATTAGGATAGAACTCGTCGAAAGAGCCGTCATTATGTTGAATCTGCGCCCAAAAGCGCATTCCGGCTATGCACCAGCCCCTTATTTTATCATTCGAGTAATAAGGACTGTCAGGGAGATCATATTTGTATATGAGAGCCAAAACCAATACGGCCTCTTGGGAGTGCGCCGATGGAGTATCCAATACCTTATCCTGCCAGTAATACCTCTCGAAGCATCCAAAAGTAGGCGAGTATTCGTTTCTGTCTAACATACTGAGAAGTCTTGGGACTTGATCCAAAGCCTTCTTTGCGTATATTACCTTGCCAGCGCTCATCTTCAGGCCACTTTTTGACTAAACTCCCTAAAGTTCACCATGGCTAACTTTCCTCACTGACCTTCATATGCATTAAGACCTTGCTGATGGCATCTGCGAGCAACCCAAACAGAGCAATCAGTATAGATGTGGTAATCAGTAAAACCGAAATCTCTGGAAAGCCACCCGATGAGTGGTAAGTCAGACTATATACTGCATAGAAGGCGCCCATCATAAAAAACGTAAGACCTGTCGGTAAAAATATCCTAAGGGGATTGAAATAAGTTATGGCCCGTAACATTAGCACAATAAAATTGAAGCCGTCCCTAAATATGTTTATCTTAGAATGGCCTTTTCGGGGATAATAATCGATAGGGATAAATTTAACCGGATGACCATTGTTCAAACAAGCCAAGAGAAAAGTCGTAGAGATCGAAAACCCAGATGGAAAAAGGTGATAAAACTTCATGAATACATCTTTCTTGAAAACCCTCAACCCCGAATTCATATCTGAAACATACTCCCCAGAAAGGAGACTTATCAGTGTTGTATGAACAAGCTTTCCGAGTCTTCTTATCAAGGGGAGGCTAACATTCTTTCCGACCCTTGCGCTAGTCACCATATCATAATCATTGATATAATTAAGGAGGTTTGGTATCTCACGGACGGGATACGTGCCATCTCCATCGGTTGTTATCACAATATTCGACCTTGCGGCCTTGACGCCTTCTTTGATCGAATTTCCATAGCCCCTATCGATTTCATGTTTGATCAGTCGTATTTCCCCAAACTCTTCGACAATGCTTAAAGTGTTATCTGTAGAGGCATTATCCACAACGATTACCTCATAAGAGATATCCAACTTTTCCATAGTCTCTTTAATATCCTTTAATACCCCTCCAATCGCATCCTCCTCGTTCCGTACAGGAATAACCACACTATAATCTACTTCCGACATGATCTGAGAACCTCTTCTGTAGAAGAAATAATGGTATCTAACTGATCTTTAGTTAGCTGAGGATACATAGGAAAAGTAACGATCGAGTTAGTTACTTCTTCTGTTACTTGGAGATCACCGCGAGTGTATCCAAAATTAGCATAGTAGGGACTTAAATGCACCGGTGGGTCGAAATGGACGGATACACCAATTCCACAATCTCTCATTCCAGAGATAAATTCGGTTCTGTCGACATCGACAATGATAGTGTACATCTGATAAACATGCTTACATCTATACATCTCAATAGGTGTTTCGATTTCATCGAAGTCCAGTCTCTTATTCAGATATTCCGCATGTTTCCTCCTCAAGGAATTCATTTCATCTAGCTTCTTGAGTTGTTCTATCCCTATAGCAGCAAGAACATCACAGAGCCTGAAGTTATAACCAGGTAAAACACATTCCCTTATCCAGGGCTTTTGTTCCGCCTCCCTGCTCCAAGTGCTGCTCTGGATACCGTGTCCTCTGTACGTTCTCACCTTTTCTGCCAACTCTTCATCGTTTGTTGTCAACATCCCTCCTTCACCGGTAGTCATATTTTTTGTAGGAAAAAATGAGAAACAGCCAATGCTGAAACTGCCAGTCTTCTGATTATCAAATTCCGCTCCAATAGCCTCTGCAGAATCTTCTATTACAACCAAATCATGACGCTCAGCAATCTCCATAATTTCATCCATCTTACAGCTTTGGCCGGCGTAATGTACTGGCATAATCGCCACAGTTTTGTCGGTAATTTTATCCTCTATTTTATTCGGATCGATATTGCGCGTGTCCTTCTCAATGTCAACAAAGATTGGCTTACACCCTCCAGTTATTACGGCATTGGCAGATGCCACAAAGGTGAAGCTAGGCAGGATAACCTCGCCTCTTAGATTCTGGGCCTCAATAGATAGATGGAGAGCAGACGTACATGAGTTGAGGGAGACAGCATATTCAGTCCCGATATATCTCGAGAAGCTTTCCTCGAATTCCTTATTCTTTGGTCCATGGGCGAGCCAACCAGACTCCAGAACCTCCTTTACAAGTTTGATTTCCTTATCATCTATATATGGCTGTCCAAGAGGAATCATTCTATCACCGGTTTATTCTTTATCTCCAAGTTGAAGATGGGGGCATAGACATCCATGTACCATATTATATAGTCTTTTATCCCCTCCTTCAATCTATATTTAGCCAGCGGCGGCGAAGTGGTCAAGGCTCTGAAAGCGGGGG
>JAZGAR010000215.1:0-4211 GCA_036475875.1 Thermoplasmata archaeon | reverse complement strand
AAGAAAAATCGTAATTCTCATCGTTCTGATAATAGCCGTGGTGGCCCTGGCAATATTCGTCTGGCTGATGCTCTCAGAAACCGATAACGGCATCATCCCTTGGCCTGATGGTAATAATAATGGCCCTCATATCCAGCGCACTGAGTGGGCCTTCGAGATCACGCAGATTAAGGATATGAACGATGAAGGTTTTGATGGGGATGGTGTGGTTATTGGAATAGTGGATTCAGGAATCGACCTGGCTCACCCTGATCTGGACTATATCAATGTAACCGCCTGGGCAGATTACGTGAACGGGGAGCCAGAACCCTATGATGACAACGGCCACGGCACGCATATTGCAGGTATAATCGCAGCCCAGGGAGAAATCGATGGCGTGGCCCCAAAGGTAAAGATGATCGTGGTCAAGGCGATATCTTCCAGCGGCAGCGGCTCTGATTCCGATGTGGCGAGTGGAATAGATTTCTGCGTTGAAAACGGTGCTGATGTCATCCTTTTATCCTTGGGCGGAACACCTAGGTTCCTCAATCTCGGGGATGATACGGCTTCGGCATGCGAGGATGCGATAGATCAAGGAGTTTTTGTAGTGGCTGCCGCAGGAAACGACGGCGAGAATGATGACGGAAAAGTCGCTAGCCCTGCAACTGTGGAGAATGTTATTGCCGTGGGTGCAATAGACGAGGATAAAAACATCGCATCTTTCAGTTCTAAGGACAACAATGAGGGGGAGATACCAGGCTATCAGTGGTGGGACCTGACCGAGCCCACAGACCCCAATAAAAAGCCTGAATTGGTCGCACCCGGCGTGGATATAATCTCCACATGGCTTGATGACGGATATGCCAAAGCAAGTGGAACCTCGCAGGCCACGGCTTTTGTTGCAGGAGGCATTGTTCTCATCTTGGATGCTGAACCTGAGTATCAGAGAGAGGGAAGCAGTGGAGGTAGTGCAAACACAATAACACAGTTCAAGAACGTTTTTATGAACTCCGCGGAGAAATGTCCTGGGCAGGATACGCCGCATGACGATCATTATGGGTATGGATTGATAAAGGTGGAGGATGCTGAGAGGGGTTTGTAGCAAAGGAATCTCATTTTTTGGAAGCTCAGATCGGTAGATCAAAAAAACTAATCTCATCATTAACAAAATCAATTTTATACTTGTAAAGCGTTTTATGCTGATGGTTATGGGATAATAAGATGAATGGGTTGTGACGTTAGGATGAAAAACGAGGAGGTAGCCAATCTCCTGTACGAGATCGCAGACATACTGGAAATCCAGGACGTAAAATTCAAACCGCAAGCCTACCGGAGAGCGGCCCAGAACATCGAATCCCTCGGAGAGAGCATAGAAGAGGTTCACAAGAAAGGTAAGCTATTGGACATCCCAGGTGTGGGGAAGGCCATTTCAAAGAAAATCGGGGAATTTCTTGATACTGGTAAACTAAGGTATCTCGAGGATCTAAAGGGTGAAGTGCCTGAAGGTCTGATAACCATGCTCGGTATTCCAGGTTTGGGGCCAAAGAAGGTCTCACTTCTATACAAGGAACTGGGAATCTCCAGTGTCGAGGATCTCAAATCCGCCTGCGAGGCTCACCAGCTTGAGGGAATCAAGGGCCTCGGTGCAAAGACGGAGGAGAACATACTTCGAGGAATTGAGCTTTTGGAAGGCTCCAAGGGCAGGTATCTTCTCAACCAGGCATTGAGGGATGGAGAGGCTTTGAAAAATCATCTTAAGGTACTGAAAAGCGTGAAAAACATAGAGCTTGCCGGGAGCCTTAGAAGAATGAAGGAAACGGTGGGGGACATCGACATACTCGTTTCCTCAAAGGAGGCAGAGGAAGTGATGGACCGGTTTGTCAGTTATGAGGATGTTGCAGATGTAATAATGATAGGTGACACAAAATCCAGCATCAGGCTGAGGGACGGCGTGCAGGTGGATATCCGAGTGGTACCAGAAAAGTCCTTTGGCGCTGCCCTTCAGTACTTCACCGGCTCGAAGGAGCACAATGTAAAACTGAGAAAACTGGCTATGTCAAAGGGCCTGAAAATCAACGAGTATGGGGTTTTCAAAAAGGACTCAGGAGAGATGATAGCCGGGAAGGATGAGAAGATGGTATACAACGCTTTGGGCCTGGAATATGTGCCGCCCGAGCTAAGAGAGGATAGGGGTGAGGTGGAGCTTGCCATTGAATGTAAAATCCCTAAACTGTTAGAACCTAAGGATATCAAAGGCGACCTGCATGTCCACAGCGAATGGAGCGACGGTGTAGCATCCATAGAGGAGCTAGTTGAGGCTGTTAAAAACCTAGGTTACACCTATCTGGCCATATGCGATCATTCTGAATCGCTGAAGATTGCAGGAGGTTTGTCAAAGGACAAACTGCTGAAGCAGGTGGAAGAGATCCGTAGGATAAATCCCCAAATCGAAGATTTCCATGTACTATCAAGTCTGGAGTGCAACATCAAGCCTGATGGAAGCCTTGATGTACAACCTGAGGTATTGGAAGAGATCGACTTTATAACAGGTGCAGTTCATTCCAGTTTCAATATGAGCGAGAAAGAGATGACGAAACGCATCATAAACGCCATAGAGAACGAGAAGGTGAAGGTTTTAGCGCATCCCACAGGTAGATTGTTACAAAGAAGGAAGGCTTACAAGGTGAACCTTGATGAGCTTATAGACTCTGCAAAAGAAAACGATGTGTTCTTTGAGATCAACTCGTTTCCAGATCGATTGGATTTGAACGATGCAAATATAAAATATGCCAAGGATAAGGGTATGAAATTCGTGATCTCCACTGACGCGCATAGGACGGAGCATCTTGGGTATATGCGCTTTGGTGTGAGCACTGCAAGGCGTGGATGGCTTGAAAGAAAGGATGTGCTTAATACCATGCCAACCAATAAGATAAAGAAACTGCTTTCATGATGAGGATAGATACCATGGAAAAAGCCAAGGCAAAAAAGAGGATAGAGAAGCTACGTGAACAGATTCGATATCATGACCACAAGTACTATGTCGAGGACAATCCAGAGATTTCTGATTACGAATATGATCAACTCGTTAAGGGATTGGAGAGCCTTGAAGAGCAGTTTCCGGATTTGATCACCCCTGACTCGCCTACGCAGCGCGTGAGCGGAGAGGCAGTGAAGGAGTTTCCCAGCGTGGAGCACAGGGCTACGATGCTAAGTCTGGACAATACTTATTCTTTTGAAGAGCTGAAAGAATTTCACAAGAGGGTTTTGAAGAAGATATCTGATTGTAAGTATGTGGTTGAGCCAAAAATCGATGGTTTAGGTGTGGCTTTAGTTTATGAAGGAGGAAGGTTCACGAGAGGTGCAACCCGAGGAGACGGAAGGATAGGTGAGGATGTAACCCTCAACCTGAAAACCATCCGTAGCATACCACTGAGAATAGAGGATGATAGACTGGCCAATATCGAGGTGAGAGGCGAGGTTTACATGCCATTGGAAGGCTTCAGAAAGATGAATAAAGAAAGGGAGGAAAAGGGGGAACAAATATTTGCCAATCCAAGAAATGCAGCTGCAGGCTCCATAAGACAGCTCGATCCAAAAATCCCTGCCTCAAGACCACTTGATATCTTCATATACTCACTTTCTTACATCGAAGGCCTTGGATTTAATACACATTGGGATTGTCTGATGACATTGAAGGGGGCGGGCTTCAAGATCAACCCCTTTGCAAAACTATGTAAAAATCTGGATGAGGTGATCGAATACTGTAAAAAACTTGAGGAAAAAAGGGATGAGCTGGACTATGAAATCGATGGCACAGTCATAAAAGTTAACGAACTAGAGCATCAGAGAGAGTTAGGAGAGACAACAAAGCATCCGAGATGGTCCATAGCTTACAAGTTTAAAGCAAGACAAGCAACTACTAAACTTATAGATATCTTGGTTCAGGTTGGGCAAGTAGGGAGAACAGGTGCCCTAACGCCTGTGGCAATCCTGGAGCCAGTTGAAGTGGGAGGAGTTACAATATCAAGAGCAACCCTGCATAACGAGGACGAAATAAAGAGAAAGGACCTTCGCATAGGAGATATTGTTTTAATTGAGAGAAGTGGTGATGTGATACCACAAGTCGTGAAACCTATTGTAGAAAAAAGGACGGGTAATGAAAAAGTTTTCGTGATGCCTAAGCAATGCCCAGCCTGTGGGGAAGAGGTTGTAAGACCAGAAGGCGAGGC
>JAZGAR010000214.1:0-3161 GCA_036475875.1 Thermoplasmata archaeon | reverse complement strand
TGCAGAAGCTTATTGGCATGGACGTCCGCAGGAAGGACTTGATGGTATACCTTTTACTGTCGAACCAGAGCACGAAATGTGGGCCAAGATTTTTGGCTTCGGTTTGGATGAGTATTACACGCAAGGGCCAACTTACCTGGTGGCAGATCTGAAGATGAAAATATACCGTTTTGAAAACTTCTCCGATGGTACGCCAATAGGAAAAGATATTTCACTATGGATGGGGGCTGGCTTTGAGGCCAGTTTGTTTGGATTGAAGCAGGTGTATACCAAAGATAAGGATCCCTGGATCGGAAGAGAGCCGTTATTGAAGAATAAGAGTGACTTGAATAAACTGGTGACGCCCGACTTTTATCATGCTCCGGTCATGCTGCAGGTACACCAGATGTACGAAGATATGAAGGGATTATCAGACGATGATTTTTCAGTTATCATGCCAGAGTGGTGCAGAGGTCCCTTTGGGCTGGCCTGTCACCTTAGAGGAATGGACCATATCATTATAGACATGCAAGAGGATCCTGAGTTCGTGCATGCTTTGATGCGGTTTACCACCGAGGCACGGAAGAAATGGACCAGGCAACGGGCGGAATTCATGAAGGTTTCTATCCAAGTCGGAAGTCTGTACAATGATGAGGTAAATGTTCCTCTTTTATCTCCCCAGTTATACGAGAAATTCATACTTCCTTACGAGATTGAGTTGAGCAAATTCTACGGTGTTATTAGCTACTGGCATAGTTGTGGAAACACCACTTCCCTTCATAGCCTCATCAGGTGTATTCCTCATCTACAGATGATACATATAAGTCCATGGACTGATCTGGAACAATCCGTTGCCAATCTTGCTGATTCTGGTATTGCTCTCGAAGTAGTGCTTCATCCTTTGCTAGATGTTCAGAAAGCGACCGAGGAAAAAATGCGTTCCCATCTTACCCATGTACGTTCGGTTACCGAAGGCACACCGACAACTGTGAGAGCCGATGGCCTCCAGGTGATCTCATCGGTGAAAGAGGATCTGGCAAAGATAAAGCGTTGGGCTGATATCGCTCAATCAATTCTAGGGTAAACCAGTGAAACAAGGGAGAGAACCAGCACACATATAAATGTCTGGCGACAAAAGAGTAGGGGAGCTGTGAATAGCAGAGAAAGAGTCTTAAAAACACTTAATCACCAAGAGCCCGACGGAGTGCCTGTAGACATAGGGGGCATGAGGTCAACCGGAATAGAGGCGCTCGCCTATAAACAACTGAGGAACTACTTGCATTTAAATGACCGTCCTATGAAGCTATATGATGTGTGGCAACAGCTGGCCTATATTGATGATGATGTCCTGGAATATTTTCATGGAGATGTGCGATCTATTGACCGGATGTACCCAGTATGGTGGAGTCCAGACATAAAGATAGATAAGTGGAAGGAAGGCCAGTTAAGCGATGGGACAAAGGCGTTAGTTCCTGAGAACTTTAGCCCCATTAAAAAAGGTAAATTCTATGTAATAAAGAATAGAAAAGGAGAAATTGTAGCCAAAAGAAGCGAAGATGGTTTGTACTATGATCACGTTGGGGTATATCATCCCCTCGCGAAGGCTACCAATATCGATGAGTTAAAGAAGCAATACAGGGATTTGTTCCCTACAGGCCAGGATATTACAGCCGAGGAACAAGACTACCTAAGGACCATATCGGAGGAACTGCGGAAAAATACAGACTATGCTTTACTGGCGTATTTTGGTGGCAGCTTATTCGAAATGGGCCAATATCTGCGCGGGTACGAACAGTGGTTTCTCGACATAGCTGAGAATAAAGAGAAGAGGATGGCTTCATGTTTGCTTGACCTGCTGCTCGAGGACTACTTAGAGGGTTTGGACACCTTCATGAATGTGCTGGGGGGCAATGCAGATATAATTGGATTTGGCGGTGAGGACCTTGGTATGCAAACTGGTCCCCAAATTTCACGGGCTACCTATCGGCAGCTTTTTAAACCTGGGCACAAGGAGATGTGGGGTGTTGTCAGAAGAAGAAGTACCTACAAAGTCTTTCTTCACAGCTGCGGATCAATTACCCAGTTACTTCCCGACATTATTGAAGCAGGAGCGGATATAATAAATCCGGTACATACCAATGCTAGGGATATGGAGCCAGAGAGATTGAAGAGAGAGTTTGGCAAGGATATCGTTTTCTGGGGAGGGGGTTGTGATACCCAAAGAGTTTTGCCCCAGGGAACTCTCCAGGACATAGAGGAGGAAGTAAAGAAGAATATTTCTGTATTTGCTCCTGGAGGGGGGTTTGTCTTCGCAGCGGTGCACAATATTCAGCCAGATGTTTCTCCCCAGAAAATTGTTAAGCTTTATAAAACTGCCTTCACTTACGGAAAACAAGTTTATTCAGCCAGTTCTTGACCTACATCCTTTTATTTTGGAGGACATAAGTTATTGAGGCTACCGAATAAGCAGAGGAGATAAATCATGGGTTACCTTCCCATACCCACAAGCAGAGCAGATCGCATTTTCATATCAGTAGTGTTGTTTATTGGTATCCATTTTCTATGGATGCGTTTTTTGGAGAAGCATCTGAGCCTTTTCGTTGCCACGGCCATTGGAATAGTGTTGGCTTTTGTGACTATAAAGTGGGGTTGAAAACTTCCTAGGAGCCTGGTGAAAAACCCTCTGCCTCTGATCATGAATTTCATCTGAACTTTGCTTTTTCTCAAGACAAATATTTTACAAAAATCCTTATCTGTGGTATAATAGAGTGATTCTTAGGATCAAAAATATCACGATAAGGAGACAAAATTGTTAGGAAAAGAAGAAAGGCAAACCTCCTTTTTCGATACGGAATTCATTTGCTCTCACCTCATAGATAAGGATAGCTTCTATGCTAAGATGCACGATCTTTCCAGTAGGATAATAACTGATGATTATTTTGCCGATATATACTGTCTGGATAATGGCCGGCCTTCTGTACCCCCAGCAAGAATTGCCAAGGTTCTTATTCTGCAAACCTATGAGAATTTATCTAATAGAGGAGCCCTCGAGATGCTGCGGCTAAATATAGCATGGAAATATGCCTTAAATGTTCCAGTAGATTATGATGGCTTTGACCGCTCTTTATTGGTCTATTTCCGAGCCCGTTTTTTAGTAAACAACAAAGATAAAATGGTTTTCG
>JAZGAR010000213.1:0-5796 GCA_036475875.1 Thermoplasmata archaeon | reverse complement strand
TCCCTGTAGGTTGATTTTTTAACAACCAAGAAAACTCCCTCTGCTCGTATCCTGCCGCGGATGTGAAACCATTGAGAATACTTAAATATTTCATAATGGATAGAAAAGAAGGTAAAAGACCATGTTTTTCATTAAAAACCTACGGTCCCCCACCTGTGATCAGAGGTATTACCAGATAAATCGCGATTATGGTGCCCATAATAGCCTCCCCCACGATGAGCCCCGTGGCCATCATATAGGTCTTTAGCAGTTTCATAGTCTTCTGCTTCTCTGTCCATCCTTCCCTCTTAGCCTCGGGTTCCAGCCTTTTCTTCTGCCACCAATCTCTCAGTCCTCCGCCGATCATGAGATTTACGGTGATAGCGAAAGGCAGGTACATTCCCAAGCCAAAAGCGGTTCCCATCCCGGTCATCAACTCGGCAAAAACGCCTATTCCTATGCCTATTAAAATCCAATCCCAAGGGGCGTTGCCAACTAGTATCTGGGTGAATGTGGCGAACGCATGGGCCTGCGGGGCCTCTAAATTCAGAAATGGCTCGTTGGTAGCGGGGTTTATAGTGGAAAGTCCTATCGATAATATTACAGCACCTAAAGCCGCAACTATGGCACCAAAAGGGATGGAGGTAAGTTCGGCTTTTGATAGATGATAAGGCCTAGTGCCCGTATAGATCCCGATCTTAAAATCGAATATTATATCCGCAGACAACGATATCGCCGTGCCAAAGACCGTGGTGCCAATCAAAGCCATTATCAATGCTGTGGAGGTGTCAGTGCCAAGGATTTTGAAGACGATTATCAAAATCGTCAGCACTATGAAGGAGGTGCCCGAGACCGGTGTGGTCCCGATTTCACCCATGACTTTAACACCTATTGCACCAAGTACGAAGGTTACAATTATTAAAAGCACACCTATGATAACCGACTCCAAGAGTGGAAACCCCCCCACAACCGTGAACATTATCACTATTCCCAAAACCACAACTAATGCAAGGAACGGAATTTGTGTCAATGGCCACTCGAACCATCCCTTGCCTTTAACATAATCCGTTCGCCCCTCGGGATCCTTGCCAATTGCCATAACATCTGTCATGGCGGTTTTGAACACCTTGGCCATTTTTATAAGTGCAGTAATGCCGCCCCCGAGAATCGCACCTATGGCTATGGGTCTTGCCACCCTGTCCGCAGCCACGAAAGCAGGATCAGGAAAACTCTGAACCGCTATGTATTCTCCTTGTCCAGGTAACCAGACAGGCACATTGAATCCTACAGCCATGGGAACTATTACGAACCATGTGAATATGGAACCTGAGGCAACCAAAAATGCTGTGCGGAACCTCATAAACCAACCTATCGCTATCTCGATTGGGATCATAGACCAACCGAAAAAGGTGTAGGTAGCATAAGGATGCATTACCATCCCATTATGGTAATAATCACCACCAAAAACATTGTCAAAAAAGGGGGCATTATTGCTCACAGGAAAATCCCTTAAGAAAGTGAAACCCATTGTCGCTGTTGTCCAGATTGCAACGGTTCTTATGGATTTTCTTGCCTGCTCTATGGCACCCATAGATCGGTCGTTTGCGATGTCCATCAGTTTAACATATGCCTGAAAGCCAGGCACAGGCAATGGATCTTCAACGAGCCAGATCCTCCTGAATATTGTAAAATAAAGCACACCGAGCAAACCTCCCAGTATGGCGCATATCATCGCCACAGCTATTGGAGGAATCATGGCCTCTGATATCAGGTGCTCCCCATCGCCAATTACATAGTCAGGATGGTTCATCAGAAGGTAGATCGCAGGGAAAGTAAAAACAAAACCCGTGCATGTGGATGATGCACCTGTGCTTGCTCCCGAGGCTATATTGCATTCTGTGGGATGCCATTTCAATGCCATGCCTATGAGATTTACTATGTACCAGTTGCCGGCGACAATTATACCCACCTTTAGGCCCACATACTGATTGATCAACGCGAAGATTATGCCCATGAATAAGCCGAAGCCGACCCTCTTCCAACTCCATCTGGACCTTTGAAACCCCTCCACCCTCGTTTTTTCGTTCAGGTACTGCTCCAATGTCCCGGTATTGAGGTTGCTCCACATCTCATCGTCAAAATACTCCATGGTGCCTTCTTCTATCTTTTTTATACCTTCTGCCGTGAGAGGTTGACGATAAATGGATTTCATAGGCATATAACGTCCTCTAATAACCCTTGGGAATATTCTCAGTAATCCCATCCCAATACTTAAGTTTTATTCGCTTCTGTTAAACCCTTAATATCCTCTTAATAGGAAGACAGGTTCTAAAAAGATACACATATGGGGAAAATAAAAATCGGGGCTTTACCCGCAAATTGTAATAGGAAGGAATCAGATTACTGATAACATGGATCATTTACTGTTCGGATTCGTTGCCCTACTAATCGCACTGATTTCTGGTATTTTCCTGGGAGGATATGCCAAATACGTGATGAGGAATAGAAAGCTTACCCAGACCTTTTCGATCGTTGCGATCATAGCCACGATAGGTTTCATGGTATGGGCTTGGCTGGTCCTTTGAGGGATTCAAATGGATTTCAAAGATCTCAACCCAAAAATGAAGATGCTGCTTTCCTCTAAACCCGAAAGGAACGAAGAAGTTGATTGGGTGGAAGAAAACGACAATATCGTTTTGGTTTACCCAAAAAATTTTACACGTTTTGAGAAATTCCTGCACCGTCATCTTGGGGGCCCTGAGAACATCAGAAGGCCATTGGACGATAAGGGTACCTTCATTTGGAAGATGTGCGATGGGGGGCATAACGTTCATGAAATATGTCAAGCCTCACACATGCAGTTCAAGGAGGATATAGAACCTGTGATGAGAAGGGTGGTGGGGTTCTTGGAAATGCTGCTGAAATTGAACCTCATAACTTTTAATGTGCCGGATAGGAAAGAACAGGAGAAAGAAGAACAAGAGAAAGAAGAACAGGAAAAAGAAGAACAAGAGAAAGAAGAACAAGAGAACAAAGAACTGGAGAAAGAAAAAGATAAAGAGGATAAAGGTGAGAATAATGGCGAAGGAAAAGAGTAATATTCACAGGAGGGTGCTTCGCTGCCCGCAGTGCGGAGGCACGAACATCTACTACGAGAACGCCTTGATTACTGGCTACAAGTACCACTGCAAGGATTGTGACTATATGGGGGCGCTTATTATTGAGGAGGATATTCAAGAACAGCGATGATTTTCCTTGCAGGTACCCAAATGCAGTGACACAGTTATTAATATATACCTCTCTATCTTTTATGAATCGCCATTTGAAAAGTACAAATAAACATGCCAAAAATGAGGAGAGAAATAATGGCAGAGGAAAAGGCCCAAGAAAAGGAAAAGACAATTGAATCCATGCTCGTGGAAGGAAGAAAATTTCCGCCAAGTGAGGATTTTCGCAACAAGGCGAACATAAAGAGCATGGAGGAGTACAAAGAATTGTACGAGCGCTCCCTTCATGAGCCTGAGAAATTCTGGGCAGAGCAAGCTGAGGAACTCCATTGGTTCAGGAAATGGAAGAAGGTGCTCTCTTGGGACCCTCCTTTTGTCAAATGGTTCGAAGGTGGAAAGATCAACGTTTCCTACAACTGCCTGGATCGTCATTTGAAAACATGGAAGAAGAACAAGGCCGCGATAATATGGGAAGGGGAGCCTGGAGACACCAGGACATTTACCTATCACCAGCTTCATCGAGAGGTATGCAGGTTCGCGAATGTTCTTGCTAAGTTCGATATAACAAAAGGCGACAGAGTCTGCCTATATATGCCTATGGTTCCTGAGCTTGCAATAGCAATGCTGGCCTGCGCGAGGATAGGGGCGGTGCACAACATCGTATTTGGAGGCTTCAGCTCCGATGCATTAAGGGACAGGATTCTAGACAGCGGTGCGAAACTCGTGGTCACCTCCGATGGCAGCTTCAGAAGGGGGAAGAGAATCCCGCTTAAAAGCAACACGGATAGAGCGGTTGAAACCTGTCCTTCTGTGGAGAATGTTATAGTCGTGAACAGAACCAATATCGAGGTTCGTATGAAAGGTCGAAGAGACCATTGGTGGCATGATGTCGTGGAAGGAGTCTCCACCGTAAGTCCCATTGAAAAGATGGATTCCGAGGATCCTTTATTCATCCTCTATACCAGTGGCACAACCGGGAAGCCAAAAGGGGTGCTTCACACCAGTGCAGGATATCTATTGTATGTGTATCTAACCTCCAAATGGGTCTTCGATCTCAAAGAGGAGGACACTTACTGGTGCACAGCAGATATAGGCTGGGTAACAGGTCATAGTTACATCGTTTACGGCCCTCTGGCGAACGGTGCTGCGAGTATCATGTTCGAAGGCGTGCCCAATTATCCTAAGCCTGACAGGTTCTGGGAGGTGGTGGAGAAGTACGGTGTCAACATATTTTATACGGCTCCAACAGCCATTAGAGCCATGATGAAGGATGGCGAGGAATGGCCCAACAGACATGATCTTTCCTCTCTTCGCCTCTTGGGTTCAGTAGGTGAGCCCATAAATCCCGAGGCCTGGATGTGGTACCACAAGGTGATAGGAAAAGAGCGATGCCCCATAGTTGATACCTGGTGGCAGACAGAGACAGGCGGGATATTGATATCGCCTTTGCCTGGTGCTATGGCTCTGAAGCCAGGCTCAGCCTGTAAACCTCTACCAGGTATTGTCCCGGCGATTTTAAGAGAGGACGGCAGCGAGGCAGAAGTGAATGAAGGAGGTTATCTCGTTATCAAAGAGCCTTGGCCCGGTATGTTAAGAACTCTATACAAAGATCCGGAGAAATTCAAAAATCAGTACTTCAGCAAATACCCGAACTACTATTTTACCGGTGATGGGGCGAGGATAGACGAAGAGAGTGATTACTGGCTTATGGGAAGAATCGATGATGTGATCAACGTCTCAGGTCACCGTATCGGAACCATGGAGGTGGAGAGCGCCCTTGTGAGCCATGATATCGTTGCCGAGGCTGCGGTTGTGCCCATGCCCCATGAGATCAAAGGTCAAGGTCTTTACGCTTTCGTTACACTCAAGGAGGGTGTGGAAAGAAATGAGGCCCTTCATAATATACTGAGGCAACATGTGGCCAAGGAGATAGGCCCAATAGCCAAGCCTGATAAAATCCAGTTTGCTGATGCACTTCCAAAGACAAGAAGCGGTAAGATCATGAGGAGAATACTGAAGGTCATAGCAAGCGGGGGAGACGATTGTGGTGATACCACCACGCTCGCAGATCCCACTGTTGTTAAAAGGTTGTTGGAGGAGAGAGTATAGGATAATACACAAGGTGATAGTGATGATGCTGATAGTGCGCTTGATTATAAAGGGCGACCTAAAAAAGGTCTGGGATTATTTGATCAAGAATCTGAAAGGGAAGGAGACAAAGAAGGTAAAACCCCTGTACCTATCTCAGCTTCACGGGAAGAACTACATAAGTATCATATTCCATGTTGAGAAAATCGATTACATTGTCAAGTTTTTGGTGCAGCAGATCGGAGCGTGTGAGGAGATTGTAGATACACAAACGCTTACCCTCATGAAACCCGTGTTTCTACCGATTCCCATCAAAAGACCGGAGAATCTCTGTAGGTTCACGATACATCTCAAAGTGGAGCCTAGATACTACCATGATGTCTACAACGAACTGCTAGATTACAGGTACAAAGGCGAAGTTTTTCCCACCTATATCGCATATTCTCTCGGAGATTTCGACATTGTGGTTTCCATGCTCGGTGAGGGAATCGATACCGTCAAG
>JAZGAR010000212.1:0-2875 GCA_036475875.1 Thermoplasmata archaeon | reverse complement strand
GTGGAGGTTCATCAGGTGGGTTATTGTTCTGGCCGTTGCCTGTCGGCCCATTCTCTGGAGAAATGAAAAACACGTAACCCAGGGCACTAACAGCAAGAATTATGACTATCACGAGCACGGCAATTGTCTTTACATTCATGCGTTGGTGCGTTTTCTCAATATACAATTCCTTGTGATGTACTCGTTTGGCATGACTGGGTAGATTCCTTGACTTGACCCTTTTGGAGCATTGGGGACATTTTACCCATTCATATTCCATCTTCTCTTCGCTGATAGTAATAATATCATCAGTTCGCTGGGTTTTTTTGCGAGTTTTTGCCATTTATATTAGCCCCATCATCTGATTAAATCTGAGAAGATATTCGGTCTATTACCGAGTCTATCTCTTCCATATCCATCATGAAATCGTGTGATTTTTCAATTCCAAGCTCAGTAACCACCACATGGACATCCACATTAAATTCCACATGTTCCAGTGTCTTTTTTGCGCATTGCACTGGGCAGCCGTCGATTGCTATTATCTTTTTTGCAGCTTTCGTGGACTCTATTAAACTGCTGATATGCCCGCCAATGCCTGCAAGACAATACATCTTGCCTTTTCCTAATGTTGTCAGGCCCTTTGCGGCCTCGTTCGCAATCTGACCCACATTCGAACCGCCTGAACAGGGGAATATCAGGATCTCAGTGGGTTCGCAAAGACATTTTACTTCGGATTTTTTCCCCGTCATGTTATTTCCTCCATCTACTTTGGGCAGCATTGAATATTGCTCTTCATCAATTCTTTATAGTCCCCGAGTGCATCATGGGTCCAACAGTCATCACCACCCGCACTTTCTCTGAAAACCAAGGCCATGATATATGCCAATTCCTTTACAGTCGCACCAGCCTCTAACGCCCCCTTGAAGTGCTTAAGAAGACAGGGTTTGGACCTGTTTTTGATGGAGAGGGCGAAGCATATGAACTGGTATGTCTTCTCATCCATCATCCGCTTCTCACTGTAGAGTTTGTCCATCTTGTCCAGTTCCTCTGCAAACTCCGGGAACCATTCTGCCAACAGCCTCATTTTCTCACCTCATGCTGTAAGTAATTTCTTTATCTCTTTCACGTTTGGCACTCTGCCCACGGCCTTCGCTTCTCCGTCGATGAACAACGCTGGTGTCATCATGATACCGCGATTCACAATTTCCTGCATATCCTCGATCTTCACAACTTCAGCTTGTATTCCCAATTCCTTAACCGCTTTCTCTACGAACTTTTCCAGTCTTCTACATTTAGCACAACCTGTTCCCAACACCTCTATTTTCACCATTTTCATCACCTCTCTTTCCTTTTTATGATTTAAGTATAGATTTCCAGGGATCGCATCCTTTCTGGAAATATTCTTTCTTGTTTATTATCTCCATAAACACATCATCGAGAGCGTTTTTATCGTCTTCCTGAAGACCTTTATAAATTTCAGAGGTCATGTATTCCTTTATATCCTCCTCCAGCCTCAATAATTCAAATCGACTCTGGATCCCCAAGAACCTTTTTTTAAACTCCATAACAGCCTCGTTAATCTATAATCCCTCCTTGCCTCTTGTATTCCGTAAACAAGGCATTTGCATAATCCTCTTCTGAACCGGGCGAGACATAATTGTAAATTTTGACCTTTTTCAGAAGTTCCTCCTTGATCTCTTTTTCATCATTCAGGCCCATCTCTAAGACCTCCTCGATTATCGAATCGAAATGGGATATCCCAACTGGAATCCCACCGATGCTCAATTTCTTATCCATTCTGGCGGCCTCAGCAGCACAGCACGGTTTTTTGCCAGACATCTTTTTTACCTCACACTATTAGATTTCCATAGATGAATCCTACGATTGTTGAAATTATTACCACGATAGCAAGATAGACGCCTGTCTTTTTCGCACCCATTATGCGGTACAGCACGATCATATTGGGCAAACTGACCGCAGGACCTGCGAGCAAGAGAGCGAGCGCAGGCCCTCCTCCCATCATGCCTGACGAGTATCCAAAGGTCGTTCCTATTATTGGTACTTCGAGCAGAGTTGGCATGTAAAGGATCGCGCCTATTATTGCAGCCAGGAAGCAGGCACCTATGGAGTCACCTCCCAGATAGGGTCTGAATGTTTCCGGGGGAAGAAAGTATGCGATGACGCCCACAAGAAATGTCCCCGCTATGAGTATCGGTAAGATCTTCTTGGTCAGGTCCCAGGTCTCGTATCCCCAGTCCGTAACCTCATCCTTTTTGAAATAGTATATGAGTATAATAGCTACTCCTATTGTGAGGAGATAAACAACCGCGAGTTTAGGCACCCAGTCCAACTTGGAAGCCCCGATTACAAGGATTGCAATCATCAATCCAAAAAAGGTCAATGGCACCCATTTTGGCCGATGTTTCTCGTTATCGTTGCCTTGAACAGACATTTCTGGTTGATTATCATTCTTTGAATTCAACTCTTCATCGTGTTTCTTGAATATCGTTGCCATGATCAGGCCAATGACTATGGACATTGTGATGGCAGCTATGGCTCTTGCAGCACCTAAATCATAGCCAAGCACCTGGGCGGTGTAGACAATTGCCAGGATGTTGATGGCTGGACCCGAATATAGAAATGCGGTTGCTGGGCCGATGCCGCTTCCTTTTTTATAAATTCCTGCAAAAAGAGGGAGTATGGTACAGCTGCAAACAGCCAAGACCGCACCTGATACTGAGGCTATGGCGTATGATATCCTTTTCTTTGTCTTCGGGCCAAAATATTTGAGAATTGCATCTTTCTTTATGAACGCTGCAATAGCACCTGCAATAAAGAAGGCCGGAATTAAACAGGTTAGCACATGCTCAGCCAAGTACTCCACGACACTTTCTAA
>JAZGAR010000211.1:0-7866 GCA_036475875.1 Thermoplasmata archaeon | reverse complement strand
TGAGCTGTTCCGGGCAGAAGGTCCGCGGTGCTCCACCCTAAGAATAGACATTAAACCTATAAGAGTCACTAAATACAATAACGCACCCAAACTGGCGGAGTTCGTCCTTCATCTTGCAAAAACAGGTAAGGATCGCCACGAAAAAGTTCAAGATTTCATGCTCGTCAATGATTCCGCAACCATCGCCATGGAACTACCAGTATTCCTTGAGTCAAACGAACTTACGAAAAAAGAACAGAAAGCCTACGGCATAGAACTCTCAGACACATTAACAGGCCATATCGACCTGTTGCAAGTGCGGTTCAATCAAATACATGTGCTTGATTATAAATCAAATGCTAAAAAGAGGGACCTGAAAGCTGCAGAGCAGGTATTTTTGTACACCTTAGCTTTAAGCAAACGCACAAAGACCCCCCTCAAAAACTTTACCTGCGCATATTTCGATGATAGAAATTATTACCAGTTTAAACCCATGACCGATTGAGTCGAACTCCATATATTGGATCAGGGAAAAATTTTCCATTTTCAGAAACAAATATAATCACATAAAAGGATTAACTGTCTATGTCCCAAGAGAAGGAAGACCTGATTAATCGATTGATAGAATTCGGAAGAGAGGCAGAAAATAAAGGACTGGTATGGGGAAACAGCGGAAACATAAGTCATAGAATAGAATACAATAAATTCGTGATCTCAGGCTCGGGTGCATGTCTTGGAAAACTTAATGAAAAGGATTTTGTTACCTTCAATTTGGAGAATGACCAGTGTAATGGCAAGGCGAAACCCTCAATAGAGACGAAGATGCACGGCGAGATTTATAGATTGAGAAAAGATGTAATTACAGTCTTTCATTCCCAGCCTTTTTTCATAACCCTGATATCTTGTACAGATCTGGAGGTGGACAACAAGCTCTTTCCCGAGTCCATGGCATACCTAGACAATATCGGCAGGATTCCTTACCATCATCCCGGAAGTTTTGAACTTGCAGATACCGTATCTGAGAAAATCAAGGATTGCGATGTCCTGATCCTAAATAACCACGGAGCGATCTGCGCCTCAAAGAGCCTGGAGGATGTTCTTTTGAAGACAGAGACCTTGGAGATGCTGTGCAAGATGATCGCCTTTTCAAGGGTTGGTGAGATGGAGTTGAATTACCTTCCACAAAACATGAAGGAAGAATTCTTACGGCATCTGAAGGAGATGAAATAACTGCCTTGACGGTGATATTATGAAGTACGATGAGCTGATGGTTCTTTTCCATAAAATAGGCGAATTGAAGAGAATGAAAAGGTCGGGTTGGCTTCGGCATGAGATTCAGGAGCCTGAGTCGGTGGCTGATCACTCGTTCAGAACGGCCTTCATGGCCATGATCGTAGGGGATCTGATGGATGTGAATACAGAGAAGCTGGTGAAAATGGCCCTGATCCACGACTTGGCCGAGGTTGTTGCAGGAGATATCACTCCCCATGACGGAATTACCAGGGAGGACAAAAGGAAAAGAGAGGAGGAGGGGTTAAGGCAGTTGCTAAAGGGTGTACCAAACGGAAACTCATACATTGATTTATGGATGGAATACGAGGAACAAAAAAGTCAAGAGGCAAGACTACTGAGAAACATCGACAAGCTGGAGATGGCAATTCAGGCCGCAGAGTATCAGAGGTTGTATCCGGAAAAGGACTTATCCGAGTTCATCTCGGAAGCAAAAAGCCATATTGACATCCATGAGGTTGGGACATTACTGAAGGAAATTAAAAATCCGGAGTCAACCACCGCACGATGAGACTCTTTGGAATGATGGGTTTGAGAAAGGCGACAAGCCGAAGGAAGGAAAACATCCTCTCACATTTGGCATCGTCCTCCAAAAACCGTCTCTGCTTGAACTTTTTAATCAATATCTTTTCCAGATTATTTCGCCACAACCTTTCGTAGTCATGAAGTTTGGATAGGGGTTGATTCTCCACCACGACTTCGCCTGCAACCTCGCCTGCTATCTTTCCTGCGATTATAGCGTTGGCTATACCTCCTCCGGAGGCCGCGTTAGTCTGCCTTGCCGAGTCCCCCAAAAGCATGATGTTATCTTTCACGGTCTTGGGAAGAGGAAGTGCCGAAGGGATGCAACCTGTAACCAACCTCACCGAGTGCGTGTCGGGTGCCCGTTGATTTTTGAATTTGGCCAGTAACTCCACGGGTCTTTGCTTCGTGGAGGCTAAAACCTCTAAACCCAAGTTGGCCTCGCAATTTCCCTTGGGAAACATCCAAGCATAACCAAAAGGCGCGAATTTCGAGCCGAGATGTATCTCGAAGTGGTCGTCCACACCCTCCATGTCCACCAGCGTGTGCTGGGCGCATGAGAAGATCTCGTTTAGTTTCAGTCTTTTAGAAAGACCGCACCATCTTCCTACTTTCGATTCCACGCCGTCGGCACCTATTATGATTTTGGATGTGATTTCACCTTGCGTGGTGAGAAGACCTGCTATTTTCCCGTCCTTTCTTATGGGGCCCAGGCAGGCGGTATCCAAAAGGAGTTCTCCGCCCTGCTTTATCAGGCGAACGGCCAGGGCTTTTTCGAAGGAGGATCTATCAAGGATGTACAAGGAGAATTCTTGATATGGTTCATAAATTTCCAGTTTCCTTCCTTTTGGTGAGAACAGCACCGCCTTGTTCACCTTGTTCGTCACAAAATCAGAGGAAGGGTCAAGGCCAAGGAGCTCGAAACTGGGAAATCCAAGAACCTCTGCGCATCTCACAGGGGCCCCTATCTCCCTCTTTCTGTCCACAACCAGAACTTTAGCGCCTCTTCTTGCTGCGTATTCACCGGCAACCAATCCCGCAGGGCCAGCACCTATAACAACAACATCATAATCGATACGATCACCTGCTATCCCTTAGTGATCTTGGAGAGCATTTTAATCTGCTGCCTGTTTCCAATCACGATCAGCGTTTCATTGGCATGCAGTACCGTGTTGCTCGGAGGATTTGGTATGAGCGCTTCGCCTCTCTTTATTGCCAATATCGAAACCCCCATGCTCTCCCGGATTCTGGAGTTCTTCAACTGCACGTTCACAAGCCTGGATTTGGGAGAGATCAAGAGATCTGTGATCTGGGCATCCTTGGTCAAGGTTATCCTGTCCACGAATTCCGCAACGTGAGGAAGGATGGCATGCTTTGATATTGCTCTTCCTCCTGTAGTGGAGCTTGAAACCACGGCCTCCGCACCAGCGATGTAGAGCTTCTTTATGCTTTCGCTTTTCTTTCCAATGGCAAATATCCTAAGGCCAGGATTCAACCCCTTGGCCACTAAAATCGTGAAGATGTTGATTTCGTCAGTATTGGCGGAGGCAATCAGTATGTCTGCAGTCTCTGCCCAAGCAGCCTTCAAAACCTCCTTTCTCATGGAATCTCCCACGATATACTTGAAATCTGCCCTTTTGAACACCTCTTCATTTCGATCAATAACACAGAACTCCACTTTCGCCTTTTTCAGTTCCTCCACAACCTTTCTTCCCACCGTGCCGTAGCCGCAGACCACTATTTTGCTCATGGCTTAGAACCTCCAGCCTGTATAGCTTCTTTCTTTTTCTTCTTGGGTTTTGATTCCTCGCCTACCATGATCGTCCTCAATTCAGAGAGTTGCTCAGGTGTGCCTATGGTGACGAGTATGGAGTTCTCGGGCAATATCTCGCTTGCGGAGGGATTTATGATCAAGGTGCCATCTCTCCAAAGGCCTATCACCGTCGCACCAGTCTTTTCCCTGATACTCGTTTGGTGCAGCGTCTTATTTTTCAGTGGTGAATCATGGGTTATTGGATACTGCCAGATGTGCATCTTACCGAACAACGCGATCTTGCCCTTGATATCCACATCGTATCTGCTCAGTGCCAGGTTTGCCAAAAGCACGCCGGAGGATGCTCTTGGCGAGACAACTTTCGTTGCGCCTGCACGCATAAGAACCTCTTCGTGCTCCTCGTCATGCACGCTGGCAATAATCCTGATACCGGGTCTGATGCTTCTGGCAGTGAGACAGATTATGGGGTTCATGGTATCGCTTTCCACCGTAACGAGGGTGAGAGCCTTATCTATGTTGGCTCGTTTTAATATATCAGCATCCCTGGCATCGCCTATGATGAAAGGGGTTTTGCTTTTTACGAGTTTATTGCCGATATCCTTGTCCTCGTCTATCAATATGTAAGGAATGCTGTGAAGCTCCAGATCGTCTATTACCTCCTCCCCTATCTCCGTATAACCGCAGACTATTACATGATCCTTCTCGGGTATGGGGATGCGTTCCGGGGAGGTGGCCTTTTTCACCTGCTCCTCCAGCCAGGGCCCTATGATGAAGAAGGGGAAACCTATGAAAAATATCGCAATCCCCGAGAACACGACTATGACGGTGTAAACCTTACCAACGTCGCTGGTCAGGGCTACGCTTTCCGGAGCACCCATGGTAGTTATAGTGGCCACGGTCCAGAAGAAACCATCGATGATGGAGGCTTCCTTGCCCTCGAACACCCAGGTGATTATCATATACCCTATAGGGCTTAGAACCAGAAGTGCGATAATGGATATTATCAGTACAGCGGCCCTTCTTCTTAAGATGTTGTCCTGCATCCCAACGCCAATAACCACAACAGTTGGGAGGTATTAAAAATTTATGGCTAGATGCGGGGTGAAATATCCTGCGAAAATTAACTAGTAATACATCATGAAGAAAGGGTAACCCCACATTAAAAACATTTAAACCCCGAAAGGCCATAACCTGAGTACGGTGTTGCGGTTGAGAGGGAAGATATTGTTCGTAAAAGACAAATCATCACCCCTAAAGACCCTGATGTACCGGATGACATTCATTCTGATCCTTTTGTGCATCATAGCCCTTGCATTCTGGCTTGACAGGGATGGTCTGGAGGATACAAGGGACGGCGAGGTGGATGGTGTGGATGTTATTTACTTCACTGCCATTACAATAACCACTACAGGCTATGGGGATATCCACCCCAACAGCACTTTTGCAATGCTTTTTGATTCCTTTGTGGCCACGCCCATGAGGGCCATTATATGGATAGTGTTTATAGGTACAGCATATCAGCTTGTACTGCAGCAGTTCATGGAGGAGAGGCGTATGAAAAAACTTCAGAAGAACTTGGAGAATCATGTAATCATTGCAGGCTATGGAAATACAGGCAAGGCTGTGGCAAAGGAGCTTGTTGCCAAGAAGTACCAGGAAGAGCAGATAATCATAATGGACAACACTGAAGAAGCTATAAACGAAGCTGCGGAGGACGGTTTCCCCGCTCTTTTAGGTGACGGCACAAAGGAGGCCATGCTCACAAAGGCAGCTATAACCAAGGCAAAGCACATCATAATAACCTCTTCAAGAGACGATACCAATGTGCTTATATCCCTCACAGCAAGAGACATGAACAAGAGCATAAAGATCGTTGCAAGAGCGAACCAGGAGGAGAATACCAAGCTTCTCAAAAGGAGCGGTGCAGATATCATTATCTCCCCCTCCATAGCAGGTGGCCATCTAATGGCAGCAGCCATTCAACATGAACAACTTGCACTCATGCTTCAGGACATGCTCACGGCAGAGCATGGCCTCAGATTCGGCGAGATGGATGTTAAAGAGCAATTAATCGGTAAAAAACCGAAGGAAATCACTAAAAAGGTCGTAATTGGGGTTCACAGGGCGGGTAAACTTTTGGATATTCTGGACCTGGATACCATCAAACTGAAATCCGGGGATAAAATCATATTCCTGGAGAAAACCTCTTAAGGTGAATTTCCAAAGACGAGGGCGAGGTGCCTTTATGAAGGTGGGTGTTATAGCACTTCAAGGAGCTGTATCGGAGCATATCGAGGCCGTGTTAAGAGCAATACGCGAACTTGAAATCCAAGGAAAAGTCACGCCCATCAGGAGGGTTAAGCAATTGGAGGCGGTGGATGGATTAATAATCCCTGGGGGAGAGAGCACCACGATTTCGAAACTTTTAGATAAATTCGATATGTCCCAGACGATAAAGGAAATGGCCGAAAAAGGTATGCCAATAATGGGCACATGTGCTGGTTGCATCCTATTGGCAAAGGAAGGGGATTCTGAGGTTGAAAAAAGCGAAACAAAGCTTCTTGGCCTTATGGACATGAAGGTGAAAAGAAATGCCTTCGGGAGGCAGAGGGAGTCCTTTGAAACGAAGCTTGATATCAAAGGCTTCGATTTACCATACAAAGCGGTATTTATTCGCGCTCCTGCAATTGAGAGTGTATGGGGGGGATGCACTGCTTTGGCATCTGTGGAAGGGAAGATATTACTGGCAAGACAGGAGAATTTACTTGCTTGCGCGTTTCACCCCGAACTCACGGATGATATGAGAATACACGGATTATTATTAGAAATGATTATTAACCATGATTTTTAAAACTGATTATTGTCTCGCAATGAATTTATAATCCACGGTCAATAATGAAGGATGGTGATATATTGAAATATGCAATGGACCATCGTCAAAAAAACCAACTGTCTAGACCCGAAAAGAGAAGACCAAAAATCGTTCCACCTCGGCCTCCATACAAGACGGCACAACCGCCACCGAACTTCATTTTGGTAAAGCTCGCACCAGGCCCATCCAAGGGGAGTTTAAAGCGACTGAGGAAAATCAAAGGCATCTGCGGATTCCACCGTGTACTTGGTGAATTCGACCTGGTTCTGATAATTAGGGAGACAAACGGATTTGACAAGCAGGCAATTGTGAAGAATATCTCGGGTATCCCCGGTGTGGTGAAAGTTCAGACACTTGTGGCCGCGTCATAAGAAAAGTTCTTTGGCTAAAGTTCGGATTTCTTTGCCAAAAAATCGGCAATGCTTTTATACTCATAGGGCTATTAACGCCAGGTGACACTTTATGGGGGGTAAATCAGCGAATTTCGTTTTGGTGAAAATAGCTGTAGGCGAAGAGGAACATGCTTACGACAAGCTCAGCAAGATCGAGGGAATTTTAGGCATACATTTTGTCTACGGAGAGTACGATATGGTCCTCATTATAGAGGAGAGGGATACCACCAAGTTAAGAGACATCATCATGAAACAGATCAGAAGCGTGAAAGGGGTGATAGACACAACCACCTTGGTAGCTGCCGATTGAGGTTAGGGCTTTTCGGCATCTCCTATTCTCCACGATATCAACAATGACGGCATCGATGATATCCTGATCGGCAGCATGAATTCCTATTTTTTCTTCTTTTTCTCCACTTTTTGGGGGTATTGTCCGACTTTCTCTCTAAATTTTCCATCTAATCTATCTAATATCCCCCTAAATGAAAGTATTACCTAAAAGTTAAATAGTAATATTACAGGTACGGGGAAATGCTAGCCTGTAACTAACTCATAATTATAATCCACAGGTTCAGCTAATAACCCGTTAAATAGGGGGAAAATTTGTATGAAAGAAAAAACTACTGGTATAAGATGGATGGAAATTGTAGTCGTAATAGCAGTTATAGCCGCAGCCTTAGCCATAGGGCTACTGATGATGAGTGAAGAGGCTGAGGCTGCACCGGGGAGCATAACAATAGACTCCACAACTGTAACACTGACTGACGATGCCGATACCAACGGTATCTGTAATATCGGTGATCAGATAACTGTAACGGCATGGATAACGAATAACGACGCAGATGGCGTTCCTCCACCGGAAACCACTGTCACCGTAGATTTGACAGATTTCGGTGGTGGTGCTGCTGTGGCTCTTATCCTCATCTCTAGCCCTGAAGAATCGGGAGTTTCAGAACAGTGGGAGGTAGTATATACTATTGTGGACAGCCCTGGGACGCCAGATAGTGGCGCAGGTACCGCAACAGCAACTATAGCTA
>JAZGAR010000210.1:0-2124 GCA_036475875.1 Thermoplasmata archaeon | reverse complement strand
TTGCAAAACCCAAGAGTTGTCTGGTCAGCTCTGCACCACTTTTGACACCTTATTCGATGCCTTTTAATCTTTCATAGTCTGGATGGGTGGAAGTTTTACGTAAAAGTGCCAGGGATGCATTTCCCTGGATACCCATGAGGATGTTGTTAAAGTTATGGGCAATGCCACCTGCTAAACTGCCCATAGCTTCCATTCTCTGGGCTGCCTGGAATTGGGCTTCGAGTTTCTTTTTTTCTTCCTCGGCCCTTTTTCGTTCAGAGAGGTCTCTAACGACACTAACTATCCCCATAGGTTTCCCCTCGTCATTCTTTAAAAGAGAGACTGTATGTTCCGAGGGGAATATGTCTCCATTTTTCCTCTTTAACTTGAATTCTAAGTTTGCCGCTTTCCCACTGTCAAATGCCTCCTTCATGCGCCTCCCACCTTCCAGATAGTGCTCATGGTCAACATGGATTATCTCAGTGGAACGATTTATGAGCTCACCCTTTGAGTAGCCTAACATTTTTTTGGTTGCCTCATTTATGTCAACAATAAACCTATCTGGCGTGATTATAAGAACTGCCTCCTCCAATGAGTTGAACATGCTGCGCATCCAGAGCTCACTCTCCCGCAGTGCTTCCTCTGCCCGCTTGTGCTCATTGATATCTACGATGTTCCCCATTATAGCCGGCTTTCCTCTATATTCGATGTTGACTGCTATTGTTTCGCACCAAACGGCCTCCCCATCCTTTCTGAGTCTCTTAACCTCATAGCGCTTGGGGGCAGGTTCGCCCTTCAGTCTTTTTGATCCTATTTGTCTTACACGCTCCCTTTCATCGGGGTGGATTAATGTCAAGTAGTGCTCTCCAAGCAATTCATCACGTTTATAACCATGGATTTGTGCAAATCTATCATTGACAAACACACACCTTCCATCCTGGTGAATGTAGATGCCGGTAAGGGAGCTTTCTGTAATTGTTTTGTACTTTTGCTCTGATTCCTGAAGGGCCTCTTCTGTCCGCTTGAGGTGAGTAATGTCAGTTACCGTGGACCGGAAGCCGACAACCCGGCCTGAATCATCATGAATGGCCGTTCCTTCGAAAGCGGTGTCAATGATGGTGCCATCCTTCCTCACAAAGCGCCGTTCCCCGACGACATGGCCTTTCTCCATCCCCTCTTGGAGCGCATGAGGGGCAAGGTCCTGGTATTCCTTGGTTTCAAAGGCGTATATCGGCTTGCCAATGATTTCCTCCTTGCTATAGCCCAGCATGTCCGCTTCCGTCTGGTTGCACTCCAGAACGATGCCCTTCGTATCAATCGTATGATACATCACTGGTGCGTTGTCATACAAATCACGATACCGCCCCTCGCTCGACCTCAGTGCCTCCTCCTTCTGCTTAATCTCAGTAATATCCCGGATCGCCTCTATAACGTGTGTAACGTTGCCATTCTCATCTCTTAATGGCGAAAGGAGGATGTCGACCCAGACTTTGGAGCCGTCAGGGTATAGGTGTTGATGAAGACAGGTGCGTGGCTCTCCAGTCTCAAAAACCTCTCGCAGCATGCATTGCTCCCCATGTTTCTCGCACGGCTCGGTGTAATTATGTGAAATCTCATAGCAATGGTGCCCGATTATCTCCTCGCGCTTGCGGCCAGCGGTATTCAGGAAAGCCTTGTTGGCGTCTGTGATCCGATACTCTCGGTCGACGACCAGGATGTCCTCATGCATATTGGAGAGCAATGAATGAAAATAGCGTTCTCTCTCCCGCAGCACCTCCTCGGCCCGCTTGCGCTCAAGGGTTTCTTTCTCTAACTTCTTTACCCTTTGCTCCAATTCTTCATAGGTTGGTTTTTTGGTCATTGAGATATCCTCCCAAAAAATAAGAAAAGGCCCATACATTTATATGTTTGATACAATGAATGAGCCTTTATCAATCCCATAAGGGTTACCTGCCAGGATTTGGTTATGTTTCGATTTGCTTTGTTTTGATCAGAAGAAATTATACAACAATTGGCTATGAGTTTTCATTAATATTCTCCCAATCACGGATATTTTTTAACATATAGTAGGTTATTTGGAGCACCATGTTTTTCATGTTACGTGCCATAGTCTGCAATCACGATCATCAAGATTTTATTAACGAT
>JAZGAR010000209.1:0-3893 GCA_036475875.1 Thermoplasmata archaeon | reverse complement strand
CCCTAAATGCCTCCAGTCTACCAACTAAAATATCTGCATCCCTTCTCCAATACATGTGCATCCCGATGGGATATCGGATAAAATGGATTTAACAATTACCCAGTCTTAATTTTTGCAAAAGTCCTGTTAATAATAAAAAGCTTATCCTTAAATATAAGATTGACCATAACTATTTCTGAGAGTAGGGATTTAGATGGTTGTCGTAAAATTGACAGGCCCTTTCAGAAAAAGGGATAAATTCTCAACTCCTGAGATATCTGAGGCTAAACATATCAGAGATGCTGCAAATACAGAGCACAAGATCGCCAAGCTGAGAGAAAAAGCCGCAACTAAACGAAGCAAATCTGCTCATCAGAGGGAAAAGGCCGCTATGTACAGGAAAAAGGCTGCAAAGGCCAGAGAATCGAGCCTGATCTTAAAGGAGGAGGCCGAGCTGCTGGAAAAAGAGGCCGCCGGGCTGGAAAAATCATTAAAGCCCATCTATCCCGAAGATAGAAGGAGAGACCGCGAGACCAGAGAGGAGTCAACTAGAGGATACGGAAGAAGAGAAGAAAGATCCAGGGGCTATGGCAGGGAAGAGGAGTGGTAGCTGATTTTCTCGCCCCTTCAGCCTGACCCAAATAGATTTTTTTATCGGAAAGGAACATACCAGAGGAAGTACCCGTCGAGATGATATGGTTATCTAATTTTTCATGTTTTTTATGAGGGTTGAAGCGACAAAGCCGCCTAAGACAGCCACATCCTCAGTGGGCAGGAGCTCTTTTATGGAGGCGTCGAAAAGCATGTTCGAAGAGGGGGGGATTTCCTCGTCGCCCTCCCATAATATTACCGTAACTGGTATCTTGGGAAAAACTTCGATTTTTATGGAGATATCGCCGTAACCGCTCTTGGTTGCGCGAATACGTCCTCCTGCATCTCTTAGAGCCTCCACATTCGAGCCAAACGCGTTGGTTATAGGAATAATGGCACGCTCCGAAAATGCGTTGTAATAGACCTCCCCACCACTCAGCTCACGAAAGGATATCAAGTTGCCTTCCAGCCCGATTTCTTTGGCATACACCAGGTAATGGAGCAACAGCACCCAGATGAAAGGTCTCACATTTTGGCCTTCTGGGCTTATTACAGTTCTTTTAGAGGGTTGGATGCGATATTCCTCCCTTAAAAATGTCAGAGTGAACTCCTTCCTCCCAGAATCATAAGACGCACCGCTCCTTCTTTCCACCTTCAAAGGATCAAGGACCGCAAGGTCGTCCCAGGCCTTGGACAAGGCAGATTCATAGCTACCAGGTTTTTTATTTGGATTCATGTGATTCTCATCCCTATTTCACACAAGGAGCATATCGTTAGGGCACATTTGTAATTTTCTACGCACAAATTTTAAATTGCTCTAGCCTGTTTCTTGACCCACTTGGTGATAAAATGATAACTGTGCTGCGATTGGGCCATAGAAAGGGCAGAGACAAGAGGGTAACAACTCATGTCGGTCTCGTTGCGAGGGCATTTGGGGCCAACGAGTTGTTGATCTCCGCAAAAGATGAGGGCATAGAGCGCACCTTAAAGGATGTAACCGCCAGATTCGGTGGGAATCTGAGGGTGAAAAGCGGTATTAGGTGGAGAAAAACCATTGAAAAATGGGACGGTGTCAAGGTGCATCTTACAATGTACGGAGAGCATGTGGAAGAAATAATGCCAAAAATACCGAGGAATGAGGATTTGCTCGTCGTGGTGGGTGCAGAAAAGGTACCCCCTGAGGTGTTCAAAGCCGTGGATTTCAATGTAGCCGTGGGAAACCAGCCTCATTCGGAGGTGGCAGCATTGGCTGTTTTTCTGGACAGATTTTTGTGTGGGGAAGGACTGAGGAAGGATTTTCGCGGCAGGATGAGGATAATACCCTGTAAAAACGGTAAAAAGGTTGTGGAGCTAGATGACTGAAGCACTGCTTACAAGGGAAGGATGTATCGATCATTTGAAGAACTCGGGATGCGATGAAAACGTGGTGAGACATAGTCTGGCAGTTGAAGATCTGGCATTGAGAATAGCTGGGTTGGTAGATGCTGACAAAAAACTTGTGAGCATTTCTGCACTCCTCCACGATATTGGTAGGGCAAGGACCCACGGGATAAGGCATGCCGTAGAGGGGGCGAAAATGGCCAGAGAGCTCGGTTTGCCCGAAAATGTGATTCTCGTAATCGAGAGGCATATCGGGGCTGGGATTACCAGGGATGAGGCGAGTAGATTGGGCTTACCAGTAAAAGACTATGTTCCCAGAACCCTGGAGGAAAAGATCCTTGCACATGCAGATAATCTCATCGAAGAATCCAAAAAAATGCCGGTTAGAGAGGTTGTACGACGGTTTGAGGAATTAGGGTTTCAGAACGTGGCAGAAAAGATCCTCGCCTTACATAAAGAGTTGAGCGAAATCTGCGGCATAGACCTGGACCTTATCTGAATTTTCGAAAAAAGCAAGACCAAAAAGGATATTAACGAAAAGAACTATCTTTTGGGGGATGGATAATACTGGGATATCTGTAGAACTGCTCAATGACATCTTCAAGATATTCATTGCAATGCTTTGCGGTGGAATTATTGGCTTTGAGAGGGAACTCAAGGATAAACCTGCGGGGCTGAGAACCAATATTCTCGTCTCCACAGGCTCCTGTCTTTTCGTGATCTTCGGGCTTACTGCCGCCGACATATACAAAGAAGAGGCTGGACGCATCATAGGACCCATAATAACGGGTATCGGCTTTTTGGGAGCCGGAACGATAATCCGGTCCAGAGGTTCTGTCAGAGGACTGACCTCGGCAGCCACAATATGGGTGGTGGCAGGTACTGGTATGCTCGCGGGCTTGGAACAGTTCGCATTTGCACTCCTAATCTCATTGCTAGTGCTCTTCATTCTCCTCATACTGCCTAAGGTAGAGGAGGCAATCTCGTTAATTGGAGTAACGGACCTGGAATACATCATTATTACCAAACCCACTCAATCCAGTATCCTTAAAACAAGACATATCTTGAAAGAACTGTCGATCAATTACTTCAGGTTCCAAGTTGCCAAAGATGACGGAACATATAAAATAAAATTCTATGCCCATGGAAGACATGCAGAATTATCCAGATTGATTCCAAGATTGCTTGAGTTACCAGAGGTAATAGAGACCAGAATGGAGAATCCGCAGTATTCATATTGAATTTGACTTTGGATTTTTGAGAGGGGGATTTTTGAATAAGATATTGTTCATTTGCGTGGGTAACTCCTGCAGAAGCCAGATGGCAGAGGGATTTGCAAGGCATTTTGGCAAACAGAAAATAGAAGAGAAAAGTGCAGGTACAAAACCCGCCCTATCGGTGTCAGGCAAAGCCATATCGGTCATGGCCGAGGAAAGCATAGACATTTCCTCTCATTATCCAAAGAAATTTTCGAATGAAGATTTGGAGTGGGCTGACAAAATCATATTGATGGGATGTGGGGTTGAATGCCCTAATGTTGGTACTGTTTCGGATAAGGTGGAGGATTGGGGCATAGACGATCCAATAGGGCAGCCCATTGAAACCTACAGGGAGATAAGAGACGAAATCAAGCACAAAGTTAAAGATCTATTGGGACGGCTTCGGACATCTTGACCTGTAAACTTAACGGTATCTGGCTTATGTAATTGGAGTTGTTTTTATGACAAGGCTTATCTATCCGGATGATTGTTTAATATCGATAATCCTTTTACATAAATCATCTGAGTAGATTTAAGCTTGTTTACTATGCTTTATACATGAATGCTCATATTAAAACTTACTGGATACTAGCATAAATTTGCTCAAGTAATTTTCATGACAAGGCTCATCTATCTGGATAATCGTTCAATATCGATGATCCTCTTATATAAATCATCTCAGGA
>JAZGAR010000208.1:0-11156 GCA_036475875.1 Thermoplasmata archaeon | reverse complement strand
ACCTTGATACAAACGCCTCATGGCTTGGCATCGACCCATTAAATGGTCTTTTGTCAGGAATTCCGGGAACGTTCGATGTTGGCTCTTATTGGCTGGACGTCACACTCTATGACGGAAATGGAGGCTTTGATTTCTTGAATTTCACGATCACGGTGAACGATATCTCCCCCCCAATCGTAAACGCAGGAGCGGATGATACCACAGATGAAGATACATCATATACCTTCGACGGGTCAGCATCGATAGACAACTCGGGGCAGATTTCCAACTATACATGGTATTTCGGTGATGGAGAGATAGGTTATGGCGTTTCCCCGACACATATCTACACTACCAAATCTATCTATTTGGTTTTTCTCGTTGTCAGGGACGCATCAGGAAACGAGGGCTACAATACACTCGAGTTAACAGTCCTCAATCCTGCTCCTGTGGCGGTTACAGGACTTGACAAAACTGCAAATGAAGGGGAGAACGTTAATTTCGATGCCTCGGGTTCATACGACACGACATCAGACAACTCTAGCCTCACATATTTGTGGGATTTCGACGGGGATGGGGAGTTCGATGATGGTATGGGCGTAATCTCTTCATTTGTCTGGTACGATGAAGGTGTATATACGATCACCCTTAAGGTCATAGACGACAATGGCGATTACAGCACCGATACGATTAACATCACAGTTTACAACTTACCGCCTTTTGTTGACTTGGGGGGTCCATACACGGGTCTTGAAGGGGACAGGATATACTTCTTTTTAACATCCAATGATGCTGGGAACGATTTACTCCGGTACAGATGGGACTGGGATAACGATGGTGTCAACGATACGGGGTGGAGTACCGTACCATACGCGGATCATACCTGGTGGATGTTCGGGACCTACACCGTGGGAGTTCAGGTCTGGGACGGCGATAACGGTTATACCAATGACACAACATTTGTGGAAGTCATAAGGCTTGAGCAACCTCCAGTAATCTCAGGAGTTGGAGGAAGATATGTTCATTTCGATTATCCATATCTGTTGAACCTTGAACCGTATATATTCGACCCGGATACTCCCAAAGATGAACTGATAATTACCACTTCGCCAGCGTCGTATATCTCGGTCAGCGGATTGATTCTCACTCTGAATTATCCCGAGAGCATGGTTGGGGATACCAGAATCGTGATAATCTCGGTGAGCGATGGTAAGAACATGGACAACGATACCTTGACCGTGAGCATAACAGCGAATTATCCCCCTGAGGTCAGCGGCGAGATTCCTGATGTGACCTTTGACGAAGGGGAGACATTGCATAATGCCTTTGAACTGGACAACTATTTCACAGATGAAGATAACGATCCGCTGAGCTACCATTTCTTGAGAAATATCCATGTTAGACCAGATATCAATTCATCAACAAGTTATGTAACCTTCTCCGCCGACCCGAATTGGTATGGTGTTGAGAATCTTACAGTTAGAGCCTATGACCCCTTGGGTGCCTTCACAGAGCAGGTCATCAAGGTGACGGTCAATGCTGTTAATTACCCCCCCACAATCAAGGGCATACAGGATGTGTATGTTCGCTTGGATTCACCATGGGAACTCTTCGTGCTCAATCCGGTATACGTCTGGGATGACGATAGCATCCTCGATTTAACTTTGTCTACGAACTCATCCTTTGTAACCCTCTCTCCCACAAAGGAAGGAGTGCTGGTGTTCTACTATATAGATCCCTCAATAACAATTGAGATCTTGCAGATCAGTGTGAGTGATGGTGAGTATACAGCATCGACAGATGTGACTGTGCACATATCACTGCTCAACTGGCCTCCGTATATAAAAGATTACGGCTATCCGCCGAACGTCCGGTTCGATGAAGATACGATGCTTGAAGATCACTTCGATTTGAACGATTACTTCGCAGACAACGCCACAGACCAGCTAACCTTCACTCCGATTATTACGAGCAGCGATATATTCGTCACAATTGACACTCAAGGCCTTGTGAGTTTCTCAGCCAGAGAGAACTGGTTCGGAATCTCCACGGTAACATTTCGAGCTCAAGATAGCGCAGGAGCGTGGGTATCATTTACCATAAATGTCACCGTCCACTCTGTAAATGATGCTCCTTGGGTGGTGCAGAAAATAACCTATTTGCACATTAATGAGGATGAGATGTGGATAATAGATTTGGATGATTATTTCGAAGATGTTGAGGACAAAGACAACCTCACTTTTACCTGCAACAAACCGGACATCATAATCGATCCTGTAACGCATGAGGCAAGATGGAAAAGGAACCAAAAGAGCTCGCTGGAAGGCGTGATCTTCACCGCAAGCGATGGCGAACTAACAGTGAGCATGGAGAAGGTGAATCTGGGGGTAATTGAAACCTTTAATTGGTTATGGCTGTTCATGGCAGCTATCCTCGGGGCATTGGGTGTATTTGTCTACAGAGAGCTCAGATACAGGTATAAGGTTGAAGAGACTTTTCTTCTGAACAACGCGGGCATCATTTTGTCCCATCTTTCACATGGGGAATCAAAGATGGCGGTGGATGTTGAGCTTGTGGGTGCCATGCTCACCGCTATTCAAGATTTTGTAAGGGACTCCTTCTCGAAGGGGGAACAGGATGGTGATGTCATCATCGATAAAAAGAAGTCTTTGGAAAGACTCGAGTTCGGGGGTTTCCATCTTGTTATGGAGCAAGGCAACCTTACATGCCTGTGCGCTGTGATTTCAGGTTATGTGAACAAAAGGCTCAGGAAAAGGATGAGAACGGTGCTTGACGAATTTGAAGGCAAGTATGCGGATGTTCTCCAAGATTGGGATGGCATGATGGAGTCATTCGAGGATGCAGAAGCGATCATTGCAGAGCTGTTCAGATTGGGAGGGGGGAGTGAGGAATTGAAAAGCTCCCTCAAGGTGATAAAGGAAGTTACTGATGAAGACTGGGAAATGTACAGCGAAGAAATGCAAGTGGGCGAGTCCATGGAGGGTGGTGAACGGGAAGGCGTGAAGGAGGAGGAATTAAAAGACGATCCTTCTTCGTCATCCGATTGAGGGATTGTACCTTGTACACATTGGCTTTCTTCTTCTTTAGCAAAAGTGCATTCCCAGGGTGCGGAATGTTCCTTTGGGCCCTCCCCTCGTCTCTTCATGATGAGGGGGTACCGAATAACAATGCTTGAATGTTTTTTCTTTTGTCCACGAAATAGCAATAGAGTCATTACCCTTCATCCAAAATTTAGGCAAACCGAAAAATATATTAACACCGTTATACTATACCTATTTTTAGGTGAACCTAAAAATAAAGGTGAATAAATGCTTGGACAATATCTTATAACATTCAGAGAAGGTCTCGAGGCAGCCCTCATAATAATGATCGTTTTAGCCTATCTCGAAAGGACAAAGAGAGGGCATCTATTGCGTTATGTTTGGTACGGTGTTCTCTTGGCAATAATAACGAGTTTTATCCTAGGAATCTCTATCTGGCTAGTGTACGGTGGCATATCAAAATCCGCCAAGACCCTATTCGAGGGAGTCGCCGCCCTGATAGCCGTGGGGGTCCTGACATCGATGATTTTTTGGATGGCCACGAAAGGAAAGGAGATCAAAGGAGAGGTGGAACAGCGGCTGGATTCGATCACCTCCAGCGGCATGATGTTAGGACTGATTTCGTTCGCCTTCATCGCGGTTTTCAGGGAGGGGCTGGAAACGGTGCTCTTCCTCACCCCTTTTTTAATGGAGGATGCGGCACCTACCATCTTGGGTGCTCTCATCGGGATCGCCACCAGCATGATTTTCAGTTATTTCATATTCGTGGTGGGCATGAAGATCAATATCAGAAGGTTCTTTTATTTCACCAGCATACTTTTGGTATTGCTTGCCGCGGGCTTGATCGGTTATGGAGTGCACGAGCTCGTGGAATACTCGGGAGGTTCTGAGATTGGGTGGTTGGGCGAATATGCCTACGACCTGAACATTCCCAAAGAGCATATTATGCATCATAAAGGCGTTATAGGTTCGATTCTTGCCGTGATGTTCGGATATACCGTTTCCGCCGAATGGGCAAGGGTCATCGTACATATATCTTACCTCGTGGTATTCCTTCCACTGGTGCTGTGGTTTTACGAAAATCAAACCATTATCTTCTTCGTTGAAAAGACTAAGTCAATTATACATCGGATTATTCCCTTGAAGAAGAGAAGGGAACATGTGATTCGCTAATCTCGATTTATGATTCTTGGCCTTTGGAATTCATTCCAACAAAGCCAGCCCCACCATTATTCCAATCCCAGAAACAAGTGCCAACATCTGTGCAACAGAAACTGAAGGTTTTACCTCCTTATGGAGCTCGGGGATCAGGTCGGTCCCAGCCACATATATGAATCCTCCCGCCGTGAACGGAACCAGAAAAACGGGGAGGTAGGACATGTAGGCACCGAGAGAGAGCATGATAACAGCGCCCACCACGGCAAAAAGAGCGGCAAGTAGATTGAACATTATAGCTTTTTTTTTCTTGAAACCTCCGTAAATGAGCACCGCGAAATCTCCGATCTCCTGTGGTACTTCGTGAAGAATGACCGCGATGGTGGTGGCAAGCCCAAGAGAAACGCTGATCATGAAACTACCTGCTATCACCATGCCATCTATGAAATTGTGAACACCGTCTCCAACCAGGTTCATGTAGGTGAAGGTGCGATGGTGTGTATCACAGGCCAGTTCGTGGCAGTGCCTCCAATAAATGAGCTTCTCCAATACGAAGAACATCAAGATTCCGGCGAGGACATATAAAGAGATCTCAAGCCCGAAACCATGCTCCTTTACAATCTCTGGCAAAAGATGGATGAAAGCGTCACCCAATAAAGCACCTGCAGAGAAACTGACAAAAAAGATGATTATTTTTTTCAGAGAATTCTCCTTTATCGATAATGTCAAGATCCCGATAAGAGAGATCATGCTTACGATGATCACACTACCCAAGGTGTGCAACCAAACATCGTTCATCCTCTATGGAGAAGACGAAGTGAATATATTAAACTTTATACGCATATGTTAATCAAAGATAGACTAGTAAGAAAGAATTTGAACTGAGTTAAGCCAAAGGTGTTTTTTCCCTCAGACCGATCTCGGATTATAATAGGAACCGTAAGGCCTGGAAGATGAGGGAGATATCTTCGTGATCTCTCTCTCCCAGATTTTTTCGATAGGCACCTTGAAATGACCGCAGAACTCCTCCAATATTGGGGTGAGCAGTTTTAGGTCCTCCTCCGTGAAGGGCAAAGGCGTGGCTGCAACGCCCAAATAATGTTCAGGCACCTCCCCTCTGACATAAATCGCGCCGCCATGAATTCCGCTGCCGAGACTTCCTCGCACCACCTCTTTCACAGGAACATCATCTACACCATTATTTCCCATTCTCAAACCCAACACCACCAAGATTCCACCCGCCATGTACTCTCCGAAGAACTCCTTGACGCTGCCTCCGTAAACCACGATAGGCTTTTGGTCCATGTACTCCTTCATATGTATGCCTATCCTGTAGCCACCATTTCCTTTAACAAAGATCTTTCCGCCCCTGGCCGCCAAGCCTGTTACATCCCATGCATTGCCGTGAACTATGATGGTTCCGGAATTCATCGTGTTGCCTGTTTGGTCCTCGCAACTGCCGAAAACCTCTATCGTAGGGCCGCTCATGAACACGCCCAGATCGTTACCAGGTGTGCCGTAGATATCGATTTTCAGGTCGGTATGTTCCATGCAATCTGCTATGAACCTCTGACCAAGGACATTTTTCAATATTATGCGTTTTGCGCCTTCATCTGCCGCATTATGGATCTTTTCGTTAAGCACCCAATAACGGAGTGGTTTTTTGTCTTCATTCAATGCATCGATGGTTATCTCTTTCTTGGCCATTTTAATTCACCCCCAAATCATCCCCATGCCTCGCCGGCATGTTTCACATCCAATATCTCCGCGATTTTTGGGTTTGCCCCGACATATCTCAGCCTGTCCCGATTACCAACAAAGCTCTCCACAGAATCGATGCCCATGGCACCGCATATCTCTCGTAGCTCTTCGGTCCATGCATGAAATAAGTTCGATACTCTTTTTGCTGCGATATCGATGTTCAGCCTTTGGGTATATGCAGGGTTTTGTGTGGTGATACCCCAGGCACATAACCCGCGATGGCACTGTTGGCAAACCCTACAGCCCATGGCAATCAAAACCGGAGTGCATATCATGGCAACATCCGCGCCGAGGGCCAGCGCTTTTACAAGATCAGCAGAATACCTTATGCTACCTCCAGCACACAATGTTGCCTTATGTCTGATGCCCTCCTCTCTTAGCCTTTGGTCAACCGTGGCTATGGCAAGCTCTATGGGAATGCCTGCATGATCCCTGATTATTCTTGGAGTGGCACCTGTTCCGCCTCTGAAACCGTCTAGAGTGATGAAATCAGCACCAGCCCTTACCATTCCAGAAGCTATTGCTGCGCTGTTGTGCACGGCAGCTATCTTCACACCCACAGGCACCCTATAGCGTGTGGCCTCTTTCAAGGCAAATATCAACTGCTGCAAATCTTCTATGCTGTAGATATCATGATGCGGATAAGGGGAGAGAGCGTCAGTGCCCTTTGGTATCATCCTCGTTTCTGAAATGAGCTTGCTGGTCTTCTCGCCAGGTAGATGTCCACCATGGCCGGGCTTTGCTCCCTGACCGATCTTTATTTCTAGGGCAGCCACCTTTTTCAGATAATTCGCATCCACACCGAACCTGCCGCTTGCCACCTCGCTGTTGATGATCTTACCGTACTTGTAGAAATCAGAATGTAGGCCTCCTTCGCCTGTGCCCACAAGCGTCCCGATCTCCAAAGCAGCCTTGAAAAGCGCTATCTGAGCGTTGTAGCTTATGCTGCCAAGAGACATCTGGCCCACCATTATTGGCGTGGAAAGCTCGATATTCGGCGAGAGCTTGGTTCTGAATACAATATCATTTCCGCTCTCCTCGAACTTCAGTTTTTCGGGTTTTGAGCCGAGGAAGCATTTCGTCTCTATTGGCTCTCTCAGGGGGTCTATGGCCGGGTTCGTGACCTGGGCGGCGTCCAGGACCAGATCATCGAATATACTCCTGTAGGGCAGGTCGTTTCCGCATGATGTGAGCATCACTCCTCCTGTGGAAGCCTGCTCCCAACCTATTCTCCTTATCCTGTTGTCGTAAGCCGCATGAGAGGGATACGCCATCTCGTTCTCTTTTATTGTGATGGCCTCCTGCGGACATTTCATTGCGCATCTGTGGCATGCCACACAGTTCTCGTGCTTGGCCACGATTCTATCACCATTGAAAGATAATGCATCGAAGGTGCAGTTTATTGTGCAGCGCTTGCATATCTTGCAACTCTCTCTGTCTATCTCCACCTTGAATCTGGATGGGATTTTTAATCTTATTCCTTCCATCTCTGCAGGCATTCTCATGCCTCCAATTTCAGTGTCTTGCCTTCGAACTGCTTCTCCGTGCCCCGCCAAATCAAACCCTTGTAGAGCTGAGCTATCACAGGGTTGCCTGTGACTGGCGCCCACACCTCGCTTTCCTCGCCAACTCTTCTTATGGCACATTCCTCACTGCTTGCAAAAACCGTGTTGCCATCCTCAGAGACAGCTGCTGTCATGGGTCTCAATTTCTTTCTGTCAGTCAAAGCGATCATGGATGGATTTGGCCTGTTGGTTCCAACCAGGATGCTGAAAGGCCCGTTTATCATGGCCCTTGCATAGGTCATCCGAACCGCCATTGAAATCTTCTTCTGATTTGCAGGTAAACGAGAAATGTCCTCAAAATAACGGGGTGCCATGGCCATTGTAGCTATCAATTTCGGTAGGCCGTGTCTTCTGCAAAGGAGATCCCACATGTAGGTTACGACCTCTGAATCGGTGAGTAGTGTGCATTTGTACCCCCACATCTCCACATATCTCCTGTTGGTACCGTAAGAGGTTATCTCGCCATTATGGCATAGGGACCAGTCCAGAATGTTGAATGGATGTGCTCCTCCCCACCATCCTGGTGTGTTGGTAGGAAATCTGGAATGGGAGAGCCACATGTAACCCTCGTACCTCTTCGCTAAATCGTAGAATTCCGCTATCTCGTGGCTCCAGCCGTTTCCTTTGAACACAGCCATGTTCTTGCCCGAGGACATGCAGAATGCCCCGTTGATCTTCTCGTTAACATGCATCACCATATCCACCATGTAGTCGTCCTCGCTCTTTAGATGGGGGCTGGCTGCAAGGGCACTTTCAGGAACCTCCAAGAAAAAGCGCCATATGAGGGGGTAGGGCCCTCTCATGCCCTTCACATTCCTCGTGAAAACCTCCTCATCCTTGATGATGTTTGCAACCCTTTTGAAGTAATTTTCCACCTTTTCCTTGGCCTCTTCATCATCCAAAAGAAGCTGAACGCAAAAGTGATCCTCCATGTCAGGGAAAAGGCCGTAGCATGCGAAGCCAGCACCTAAACCGTTTTCCCTGTCCGTCATGGTGGTTATCATATCAACAACCCTTATTCCATTCTCCCTTTTGCCGTTGATGTTTATAAGTCCGGCTATGCCGCAGGCCTCGATGTCCTTCCTGAATCCGTTTGGGGGCAATGTGATTCCTATCCTGCCCTTTTTCGCTCCAAGTCTGGCAATTTCTCCGACATGCCCTAACCTTCCCTTAGAAGAGAAATTCAGGCGTGAATACGGGTCTCTTAAATCATCCAAGCTCATTTCAATCACCTTTTTCATCAGATTCCTCGGTGGTGGCTTTCTCCATCAATTTCCTCAGCTTTTTTATGTCTGGTAGCGTGATTTTCGGTAGATTTAACTCCTCTCGAAGAACGATATTAGGTGCGAATGAATAACCTGTTTCATGAATTTCCGAGAGTCGATGACCAACCACTTCGGGATAGATTCCTCTTTCAACAGCCAAATTCTTTAACCTGAAAATCAGCTTCACCATGCCAAAGCTCTGGGGGCAATGTTCGACACACTCATGACAGTTCATGCAGTACCATATGTCGTCCCTTTTTACGGCCTCATCCAACTTTCCTTGAAGCACCAGCTCAAGGATCTCTTCAGGATGGTAATCTGAAGTGGTCATTGCAGTGGGACAGTCATGGGTGCAGGCAAAGCATTTGGTGCACAGTTCCAGCTGGGATTTTGTAATCTCGTTTGTGAACACGGTTTTGTCAATTCCCTCGCCCAGAATCTGGTTTACCAGTTCTCTCTCGCTGCCTACGCTGTTCTCATAATGCATCTCCATACCCAATTCTTCAGGGCTGAGGCCGAAAGCCAGACCGACAAGCTGGGTGATATAGAAAACAGGTAAGTGAAGGTGATCCGCGTAGATATCGTTGATCTCCTTCTGACTTCTGTAGAACTGGGCAAAACAGAAGGGACAGTTGACCACAATGGCTCTTGCTCCTTCATTCAAGGCCGAGACAAGAACCCTTCTTGCAGCCGGGGCAACATCGTGCTTCCTGCCTATGGATAGACCTCCACCGCAGCAGGAGTGTTCTTCAGAATATGAAACGCAATCCCCTCCGATTACCTTGATCAGATCCTCAAGATATGAGGGCTCATCTGGATCGTCGAAACCCATGTGATCCATTGGTCTTTTGACATGGCACCCTTCAAATGAGGCACATTTTAAATTACGCAGGTGAAATATAACCTTTTTCTCCAGGGTGTTCATGCCGATATCGTCGTGTAACACCTGTATGAGATGTTTCACATCTATCTCACCACGAAACTCTAACCCGAATTTCGCGAGCTTATCGTTGATATCTCTTCTGAATTCATCATCGCCCTTGAGCCTGGAATTCACGGTTTTGAGGGTATCGTAGCATCCGTTGCATAATGATAAAATATCGTAGCCCTTCTTCTCGGCGAGGCAGAGGTTTCTTGCGGCTAGAACATACCAAAGAGGATCATCAGAGCTCTTGATCGCCATCTGGTTGGGGCAGCAGCTCGCTCCTTCGATATCATGAAGTTCCATGCCAAGAGACTCCAGAACCTTTCTGGTGCCCTTCTCGATGAAAGGGAATTTGCTGGGAATCAAACAACCTGTAAACAGTGAATATGCTTTTGTATCGGTTTTTTTCAAGTCATCGCTCTCCGTTAATTTCTACCTTAGTCAAATATTTTAACTCAGATATTGGGAACAAATCCCTCCTTGATCACGTTCAGCACCAATTTCGTATGGGTGCGAAGAACATACTTCTGCCCAGCCAGTTCCTTTACGAATTTGTTGAGCTCTTCTGTGGTTTTGAATTTCGCCACAAAAATGGTGTCGTAATCTCCTGTTATGTCGTAGATGGAACAGACACTGTCGTACTCTGAGAACTTCTTCTGCAGTTCCTCTAGATGACCCCCCTTGATCCTCACATCTATTAAAGCGCAGATGTCGAAGCCGAGTTTTTCAGCATCCAGCTCGGGTATTATCCTGGCAATTATCTTATCTTCTTTCATGCGCTTTATCCTGTTGTGGATTGTGCCAACAGAGGTGCCCACAGCCTTTGCTATTGTCTCATAGTTGAGAGAGGCATCTGTGAGCAGCATTCTCAGAATATTTTGATCCAACTCGTCTATATTCTTCATAACTTTACGCCTCAGCCTTTAGGTTATCGAATTAGTAGGATTTAAATTTTTTCATTGAAATACCGATTTTGATAAAATATTTTTATAAATCTCTAAAAAGACTAAATAGAATTAGTTAATATACGAAAAATTCTGAATTCTTTATAAGGGCATGAATTGAGCTTCATTCCAGTATTTGATAAGAAAATGCAACAAGTTTTTAATAAACAAACTTCATTAAGGTCATGTGAAAAAAGCGATTATAACCGTTCCAAAAGAGGGTAATATCGCCCATGTGGTGACGAGGTCGCTGCTTCCTGAGATGGATAGGAAAATCCCAAGAACTAAGGTGAATCTAAAGGAAGACGAAAACGCGATACGACTCGAGATCCTGGCTCAGGATGTAAATGCACTTCGAGCGGCTATAAACTCGTATCTTAGGTGGATGAAGGTGTCAATCGATACCTATGAGGAGGCCAAGGTCAAGACCTGATCCTGTATCTTGTAACTCCAACTTGCATCTTTATAATTAGAAAAAGAGAAGAAAATAAACCCGACGA
>JAZGAR010000207.1:0-11406 GCA_036475875.1 Thermoplasmata archaeon | reverse complement strand
CCGAAAAGAATTATCCTCTGAGGTTTATAGTTGATTTTGATAGCCTCGACAAGCTTATTGATCAGAGGATTTCTATTCATTTCCTTCGCCTTTTTGACTCTGGATTTCTAATATATAGCAAGCACATTCCTCATATATAATAATCTCTATGTGAACTGTAAACCTACACAGTTGAAAGTGAAGGGGGCAACTCTCGCTTTATTCTTCACCTAACTCTTCCATTGTTACCTCCCAAACCCACAAAAACCTTTTATTCAACCAAGTATTTGTCCGTGCGCATGCCAAACCTCGACCAGAAAGGAATAGAGGCCAAGTGGCAAAACTGGTGGGAGGAGAACGAAATTTACCGCTTCGATCCAAAATCCCACAAGCCAGTGTACAGCATAGACAATCCCCCGAGATACGCCTCTGGAGGTTTACATGTTGGCCATGCCGTGCATTATACGCACATCGATTTTGCAGCCAGGTATAAGAGGTTACGTGGGTACAATGTATTCTTTCCGTTATGTTTTGATACCAATGGAATACCAATAGAGGAAAGGGTGGAAAGAAAACTCGGTATTACAAGAAAGGACATAGACAGACAAGAATTCATCAAACTATGCAGGGAATTCGCAAACGCTAACATCGCGGAGATGACGAGGCAGTTCAAGATTCTCGGGGAGAGCATGGATCCCACAATCTACTACCAGACAGATGCCGAGTATTATAGAAGGCTTACCCAGATTTCCTTTATCGAGCTTTTTAATAAGGGATTGATCTACAAAGGCGAACACCCTGTAAATTGGTGTCCGAGATGCATGACGGCCTTGGCCGATGCTGAGGTGGAATACCAGGACAGGAAGGCGAGTCTGAACTACATCAAGTTCAAGATAAGCGACAGGGACGAAGATGTCATCATAGCCACCACAAGACCAGAGCTTTTATGCACCTGTCAACTGGTTGCCATCAATCCGCACGACTCCCGTGCAGGAGAGCTGGCTGGAAAAATTCTACTTACACCAATATATGAGAGGCCAGTTGAGGTTGTAGAGGACGATCTGGTTCTTTCAGAATTCGGCACAGGCATAGTGATGATCTGCTCCATTGGAGACAAGGACGATTTGGAGTGGATATTCCGCTATGGTTTGAATATTGAGAAGGGCATTGACGAATACGGTCAGATGACTGAAGCTGCGGGCAAATACGCTGGAATGACGATCAAGGAGGCAAAAGAAGCCATTATAAACGATATGAAGGAGCAGGGCCTTTTAATCAAACAGGAGGAACTAGACCAGAGCGTTGGCTCATGCTGGAGATGCAAGACACCCATCGAGTTTCTGCAGGTTCCGCAGTGGTTCTTAAAAATATTGGATTTCAAGAAAGATGTTTTAAGAATCTCAGATGAGATCAAATGGTTTCCGGAATTCATGAAGATCCGTTTGGAGGACTGGGTGAATTCCCTCTCTTGGGATTGGGTTATCTCGAGACAGAGATACTTCGCAACGCCGATTCCTCTTTGGGAATGCGTGAAATGTGATGGGGTTGTGGTTGCAAAGGAGGAGCATTGCTATGTTGATCCAACAGTTGATCCTCCCCCTGTTGATAAATGCCCCAAGTGTGGGGGGGAACTTAAAGGCTGCGAGGATGTTTTTGACACCTGGATGGATTCCAGCATTTCCCCATTATATAATACTTTTTGGAAGAGGGACGAAGATATGTTCAAAAAACTCTATCCCATGTCCTTACGACCACAAGCCCAGGATATTATCCGGACCTGGACCTTTTACACGATCATCAGAGAACATTTGCTTGTGAACAAAAAGCCTTGGGACGATATAATGATAGGCGCATATATTTTGGCTGATGACGGCACACCCATGCACGCCTCAAAGGGCAACGCCATCGATCCCATCGAAGTTCTTGAGGAGTATGGCTCAGATGCAATGCGCTACTATGCTGCAGCCTGCGCCCTCGGAATGGACAATCCCTTTAGAATGAAGGACATAAAACGGGGCGTGAGGCTGTGCACGAAGCTTTGGAACGTGGAAACTTTCATCAGTAAATCCATTGGAGGCAAGAAAGATTTTGACGGTTCCAAAATAAGCACTGTGGACAAATGGATTCTATCAAAATACACCAAAGTCCTGGAAAAGGTCACAAAATATATGGACCGGTATCAATTCGACAAGGCAATGAAAGAGATAGAAAACTTCTTGTGGCATGAGTTTGCGGATCATTACATCGAGATGGTGAAGCACAGGGTGTATGAAGAGAAGGATGAAGGAGCGTTATATACCCTTTACACCATCGGCCTCGGCCTCACAAAAATGCTCGCCACCTTTTTACCGCACATTACCGAAGAGGTCTATCACGCCTATTTCAAGGAATTAGACGGTAAAAAAAGCCTTCATCTCTCGGACTGGCCAAAGACGGTGATTTATGACGAGGACGCCATCCTAAAAGGCGAATTGGCCAAGGATATCATCGCAGCCCTGAGAAACTGGAAGTCTGAATGCAAAATTCCATTGAACTCAAAGATCGCTTTGGTGGAGATAGTGGCGAAAGACAGAAAAGAGCTTTTTGCTGAAATCCAAAACGACATCGTTAAAACCATCCGCATCAAGGAAATGCATGTTTTGGAGAAAATGGACATTAAGGAAACTCCTGTGGGGATAAAGCCGGTATATGCAAAATTGGGCCCGGAATTCAAGGACAAGACAGGTGAAATAATCGAGAACCTGAAGGCTGCGAATGCTTCCGAGGTCTCAAAGGCAATACAGGGCAAAGGATACGAAATTTCCCTCAAAAGCGAAGAGAAAATCCTCATAACAAAAGATTTTGTAAAAATCGAGAAGGCCTTTACAGCCCATGGTAGGAAGGTGGACACCCTCAGCGTTGACGGATTCATGGTGCTCGTTGGCAAATAGGGGATTTAGGGTTAAAAAGGCCGAAAAAACCGGTATTCTACAGAGAATGACTACGAAATGTTTATATACCGAGGAAGGGGTTTAAGGCCCGCTCTAAACACATAAAAGGTGAAAAAAATGGTGAACTTCGAAACGCTAAAATCGGTAAAAAAGGAATTTGGAAGGAACAATTTCTTGGAAGTCGCTAGAAAAAAGGCGATAACCGAGGATGGAGAAAACGAATTCATATCCGTATCGCGAGGATATTTTTTACCTGATGGTAGCGAGAGATTCAAAAAATCCCTCACAATACCTGATGATGAAGAAATAAAGAAATTCGTGGCACAGAGTATATTGGAACTTTAAGTGTTTGTCGATCCAACTTAGGTTCCTTTCATTTTATTTATTATATCTTCGGCATCAACGAGTGCATAACTTACCAATGGCGAGCCTTCTCTATATCCCTGAAAACCTCATTGCTTCGCCGTTTATTACCTTCCATCTCCTCACCTGGACTTTTCGAGGAGCAGTTCTAAATAGGATCGCCGCTCCATATCTTTAAGACCCAATTGATCGAAGGTCATTAATATGCGATTCCTCAACGCAGTTACCTTGACATTTGACTCCTTTGAATGTGATGCTGCCTCGATCTCGACAAATTCTCCTAGACCTTCCACTTTATCCAAACATATCTTGAATTCGTCCAGAAAAAATTTCATCCTGTGCTTTTTTACCACACCCACCTCTTTGAACCCCAATCTTTTTAATAGCTCCTTTATCGAGCTGGTATCTTTCAATTGAACCTTTATCTCCTCCCTGGTTTTGGTGAGTGTGTCGATTTTTGGACCTTTGTAGGTTAAAACGGTCTTGTCACCTTCCTCCCTAACCCTCAGAGCTTCATCTGTTTCTGCGAAGTTCCTGCTTGGATGGTTGTAATAAGTGTCTACCTGTTTCCCCTGCCACACAAGTTTAGCGCCTATGTTGATCATCTTCTCCTCTATTACCTTCAGGTTTTTAGCGTAGGCCTTGGCTTCGATTTCAATCGGCATGACCACACTCACCCCAAAACCAAGATAACGTATTGGGAACATCATCTCTTGACATGCTTTTTCACCACCTCCCAGAACTCCCTATTACTCACCCTACCCTTCTGTTCCCCGATAACCTTGATTTCTCTGAGGATATCGCAAATTTCTTCCTCCGTGGCCATTACACCTTTCTCCTCCAGCCTGTCCCTGACAACCGTTTTTCCACTGTGCTTTCCCAATACCAACTTCCTCTTATTGCCCACAAAGGCGGGAGGTATAGGCTCGTAGGTCATTGGGCATTCTAGAGTTGCAGCGACGTGTATACCCGATTCGTGGGAAAATGCGTATTGCCCTACAAGAGGCTTATTTTTCGGAGTTTTTATGCCCGAGAGTTTTGCCACAAGCTCTGACAATCCCTTTAAACCGGTCGTATCTATCCCCAAGTCCTTGTTATAGAGAACCTTCATGGCAACCACGAATTCCTCCAAGGAGAGATTTCCTCCCCTCTCGCCGATGCCGTTCACGGTAGTTGCCACCGCCGAGGCGCCGCATTGCACACCAACCAGAGCATTAGCAAGAGCCAGACCGAAATCATTATGAAGATGGATCGAAAACGGCGTGTGTAAGCTCTGCTTTAGCTTGGTAGCTAGATATCTCATCCCTTCTGGATTGATGCAGCCAACGGTATCTGTCAAACCTATTCTATCGGCACCGTTCTTTTCTGCCACGCGATTCAATTTCTTGAGAAAACCAAACCCTGTTCTCGTACTATCTTCCGTGCTGAAACTGGTTTTCAGGCCGTGATCCTTTGCGTACTGGACCAAAACACCTGTTCTGTCCAAAACCTCCTCCTCGGACATCCGAAGTTTGTACCTGAGATGAAGTGACGAAGATGCGATAAACAAGAGTATCATATCTATATCACAATCTATGCATACATCAATATCCTCCTTTCTGAGCCTGGATAGGGCCAGTATTTCCGCATTAAGGCCTTCCCTCTTTACGGCACTAACAGCATTTTTCTCCTCTCTCGAGACCGCGGGAAATCCAGCCTCGATCTGTAGAACTCCAATTTCGTCGAGCTTTCTTGCTATCGCAATTTTTTCGTTTTTTTTGAAAGAAACACCAGGCATCTGCTCGCCATCGCGTAAAGTGCTGTCGTAGACTGTGATCTTTTTCGGCGAAGATATCTTATCCGCAACCTCCCTTGTGAAGTTGTAGGGGCTAACAGAGATCTCCTGCTCGAACATGAGTACCTCACCATAATAGCGGTTTAAAAAATTATTGGCTATCAAAGGGTTTTAGGTGAGGGGAGGTTCGGTATGAGGAAGCATATGGGAGTTGGCCTTATATATTGTGGACTCGGTCTAAGATCATAATTTACAAGAGGGGGAGTGCAATGGTTGAATTTCAGCCAAAAGAAAGGCTCTCATATATCAACAAGAACGGCTCAGCAGATATTCCTGGATGCGATAAAGACCTTGGGGATAACAAAGGATGTCAGCATTCATTCCCTTAGGCACAGTTTCGCCACACATCTACTAGAAAGCGGTGTGGACCTCAGATATATCCAGGAACCCTTAGGACACAAAAGCAGTAAGACCACCGAGATTTACACTCATGTCAGTGACCTGAACATGAGGAAGATCAAGAACCCCTTGGATAACATATTCCAAAGAGGATCTGAACCGGATGTAAACGATTAATAGGAGTATGTGTATCCAAAGTAGGCATATCCGCGACTTACTGCGCATATGCTTCCAATTCGGGCTTATATGAAATTGATTTCTTGCAACGGAATAGAAAATATTAAATATACCAAGGTATACTATAGTATATGGTGGTATACCATGAAAGCAACGACAATAAAAATCTATGAAGATACTAAAAATCAATTAGATATCTTTAGAGAATATAAAAACGAGAGTTATGATGAGGTTATAAAGAAAGTAATTTATATTGCAAAAAATGTTAAAACAGAACCGGAACTAAGTATAGAAACAATTGAAGCAATCGAGAAGGCGAGAGAAAGAATTAAAAAGGGCCACTTCTTAACTGAAGAGGAAGCTAGAAAGAGGCTAGGGTTGTAATGTATACAATCACTTTTGATACAGAGACGATCGAATTTTTAAGTAAGCTTCCGCCAAAGATGAAAGAAAGAATATTCAATAAAATAATATCCATAAAGGAGAATCCATTTTCAATTAGCTTTTTCGGTTTGAGGAAAAATTTGAGAGACCAACCTTATTTATTATGCATTCCGTTCAGAAATCCATATAGAATTGTTTTCCTCTATTTCTCCTCTTTCCGCCTAGTATAGATCGTCTTATACCTATCGGCCATACCCTCAAAACATGCTGTACATTCAGGCCCCAACTCCTCGGGAGTTGCAGATTCCAAATGAACCTCATAACCCAACGATTCGTACAATTCAACTGCCTCGCTCAATCTCGGCTCCTCTGTGGTGAACTGTCTTTCCCACCCTTTTTTTTTCAGCTCTTCCTCTCTTTTCCCCGTAATACCACCTCAATCGAAGAGATCGTCCAAATCATCGCCGACTGCAGGAGCTTTTACCTCTCCCTCATCGGCCTTTTCGATATTCACAGCACAGACCTTCAGTTCAGGGATCTTTGAGGCTTCGTCCAAGGCTGGATTTGTAAGGATGTTTACCGCGCTTTCGGCGAAATGGAAAGTCATGAAAATCACGCCTTTCGGCGAAGCATCTGTGAGCTTTGCCCTGGCCACCACTTCACCTCTCCGAGACTTGATGCGCACCGCATCTTTATCTTCTATCCCTCTTTCCTTGGCATCCTCGAAATTGATCTCCACTCTTTCCTCCTTCCTCAGCTCGTTTAGGCCGCCCACCTTCCTTGTCATCGTACCTGTATGGAAATGATACAACGATCGGCCCGTGGTAAGAACCAACGGATATTCGTCATCAGGCTGCTCCAAGGGAGGCTTGAACTGCAGGGATTCGAATCTTCCTTTACCTCTTGCGAATTTCTCTTTATGGAGCATAGGCGTGCCTGGATGATCTTTGTCAGGGCATGGCCATTGCAGGCCTTCCTTTTCCAGCCTTTCGTAGCTTATACCACCGTAAATAGGGGTAAGGTTCGCTATCTCATCCATGATCTCCTTTGGGGAGGGGTAATCGAATTTGCCATTCATTTTATTGGCAAGCTCGGTTATTATCCGCCAGTCTGCTTTGCTCTGGCCCAAAGGCTCCATAGCCTTTCTTATCCTCTGAACCCTACGCTCTGTATTGGTAAAAGTGCCGTCCTTTTCTGCAAAGCTTACCGCAGGTAAAACAACATCAGCAAGTTCTGCGGTTTCTGTCATGAATATGTCTTGGACCACCAGGAAACCCAGTTTCTCAAGTGACTCCTTCACTTGGTTGAGGTCTGGCTCAGAGAGCATTGGATTTTCTCCCATGATGTACATCGCCTTTATGGAATTACCGCATTCCTTGAACATCTCCACCAATGTCAGGCCCGGATTCTTTGGCAGACTCGCACCCCAAGCATCCTCGAATTTTTTTCTTGCGGATTCATCCCTCACCTTTTGATAGCCTGGATAGACATCTGGCAAGGCACCCAGATCACAGGCACCTTGAACGTTGTTATGACCGCGCAATGGGTTCACACCCGAGCTTTCCTTTCCTACATTACCTGTTAGCATGGCCAAATTCGCTATTGCCTGGACATTGTCGGTGCCGTGAGAATGCTGTGTGATGCCCATGGCAAAAAGTGTTGTTGCTGGGGAGTTTTTAGCATACATTTTTGCCGCCCTCATTATGTCTTCCTTGGAAACTCCCGTGATATCCTGAACTTTATCGAGCTTTAATTCCTTGAGCGATTCCTTGAAAACCTCGAAATTCTCGCATTTTTCCCCTATGAAATTTTGGTCGTGCAATCCTTCATCAAGGATTACTCTGGCAATACCGCACAAGAGGGCGACATCTGTGCCTGGCCTATGCCGAAGCCAGATATCGGCATTTTTGCAAAGATCGATCTTCCTTGGATTTGCCACGATGAGTTTTGCTCCATTCCTCGCCGCTTTCCTCACCCGTAAACCTATCACGGGATGTGTCTCAGTGGTATTGGTGCCTATAGCCAAGATGCATCCTGCATGCTCTATTTCCTCAATCGAATTGGTCATTGCACCGCTCCCGAAGGCATTGGATAATCCAACTACGGTGGGAGCATGACAAAGCCTTGCACAGTGATCGACGTTGTTCGTTCCCATAATCATCCTGGTGAACTTCTGCAAGAGGTAGTTATCTTCGTTGGTACATTTGGCGGATGCCACAGCAGCAAAGCCATCGCCCTTGTGCTCAGCAAGCTTATTTGCCACAAAGTCCAAGGCCTCGTCCCAACCAACTCTCGCAAATTCACCGTTCTTTTTGATGAGGGGCGAGTCCAAACGATCAAAGGAATTGACGAAATCCACAATACCGAATCTGCCTTTGACACATAAACGGCCCTTGCTTGCCGGGTTTTCCCTATCGCCTCGTACATCCGCTATCTCATCGTAATAGAGCCCTAAGTATATCCCGCAACCAACACCGCAGTACGGGCATATTGTCCTCACCTCTGAAGTTGGGGCTTTGTAAACCTTCGGCAATAAACTGGCTGTAGGACATCTGTCAACGCATTGGCCGCATGATTCGCAAGAGGTCTCAGCAATCGGTTTATCCCCTACTCCGCTTACTTTTGAGGAAAAGCCAGAACCCACAAGCTCCAACGCACCAAGCCCTTGAATTTCCTTGCATGTCCTAATACATCTTTGGCAAAGAATGCATCTGCTCCTATCCAGGTTGAAAAAAGGATGGCTTCTGTCGGCTGAGCTCACACCAGCCAACTTGTTAGGTTTATGAATTTCGACACCAACGGATCTCGAGGCCTGCTGAAGCTCACAGTGCTCGTTTTTTGGGCATAACTGGCAATCGTTGGCATGGTCCGTTTTTATGACCTCAAGTATTCTTCTTCTCACCTCTCGAATCTCAGGAGAAGTGGTATTTACCACCATGCCTTCCTCAGCCAAAATCATGCATGAAAGTTGGTGTTCCTCTTTTCCTCGAACCTCCACGATACAGAGTCTGCACGCACCTATCGGCTCGAGGTCTGGATCCGCGCATAATGCAGGAATATAGATATTTGCACTCTGGGCCGCATCAAGCACGGTCATGCCAGATCTGGCTTTAACTTCCTTTCCGTCAATGATCAACGGTATCTCATCCATAACCCCGACCTCTTCAAATATAAGCTCACCAGGAATGGGAAATAGCCTCAGGAGCGCATGCGAGCATACAGGGAAGCTCTCTTTCTCCGCTTGTGGGTTTGCATGGAGCGCATGAATATTTTATCTTCTTTCTGTGCTCCTCAGTGACCTTTGCCACTGGCTCCTCACGAAATGGGTCGTTCTCATCCTCACCTGTAACTAAAACACCATGAGGACATGCTTTAACACAATCACCGCAGCCGTTGCACTTGTCTGTATCGATGCTGATGAAGTAATCACCAGAACCGTCCTTATAGCCATAATTCGCCATCATACTTAGCCTCCTTGGTTTATGGCAATATTATGCCCTTCATCACGCCTTCTTCCTGCTTTTCTCAAGCAAGGCCTTGCCGAATAGCGCTGCCCCTACCGCACCTGCTATTTGTGTGTCGTATTTTGGTTCAAGGGCTTTTACGCCCAACTCTTTCTCCAGCCTCTTTACTACACCAATGTTCTTGGCAATCCCGCCTGTGATCGCGAAATCCTTTTCCATGCCTATGCGTTCAAGCAAAGTTACGACCCTATGGGCCATGGCAGAACAGTAGGCTGCCAGTACCCTCTCCTTGGACCAGCCTTCACGTAAAAGTCCAGCAGCCTCCGATTTGGCGAAGACCACACAGGTGCTGCTCACAGGTTCTGGCTCGGAATCCACCTTCAATGAAAGATCACCAACCTCGTTGATAGATACCGATAATAAATCCGCGAAGACCTCCATTCCTCTTCCCGTGCCAGCGGCACATTTGTCGTTCATCAGGAATGCCGTGACCTTACCCCTCTCATCGCAGTGTATCGCCTTGCAGTCCTGTCCGCCCATGTCGAGCACTGTTCTCACTGTTGGACCGTACATGAAGTTGGCCCCTCTGGCATGGCATGCTATTTCGGTTATGGCCCTGTTTGCGAACGGGACATTTACCCTCCCATATCCCGTCCCGACGGTGTATGAAATATCTTCAATTTTCAAACTGGTTCCCTCCAAAGCCCAATTCATTGCCTTGTTGGCACTGTCAGGACTGCTGGATCCGGTACGCATATTACTATAGGCGTACAGCTCTCCATCCGCCATCACCACGGCCTGAGAGCTTACAGAGCCCACATCCACTCCAGCTGAGATTATATCGGCATCCTTCCAGTTTTTACCAGGTGCTGTCCATCTCGCCTCAGTCCATCTCCAATATTCCTCCACCATTTTATGCACCTCCTGCATTTTTCGCAGCCACGAGCGCCGCTCCCAAAGCTGTGACATATTCTGGATCCTCCGGCAGCAAAAGGTCCATTCCTAAATCGTCTTTGAGTGACTTGACGAAGCCTTTGTTCTTGGCAACGCCCCCAATGAGAGCCACATCTTTCTCCACTCCAATCTTCCTGACCATGGAGGTTATCCTGCTGGCTATTGCATCATGAACAGCCTTTGCCATGTCCTCCTTAGAAGTCTTGGCATGAACCAGCGTCACCACTTCGGACTCTGCAAATACAGCGCATTGGGCGTTCATCTGAATGTCTCTGGTGGATTTGAGGGACAGGTCTCCCAGGTCTTCGACCCCAACTTCCAAGGCTCTGGCCATGGATTCTGTGAATGAACCCGCACCTGCAGCGCACTTCTCGTTAATTGCGAAGTCCACGACCTTGCCTTTTCCATCGCATTTTATTGCTCTGCCCTCCTCTGCCCCCACATCTATGATGGTTTTTACAGAGGGGAATAATTGGTTCGCACCCTTTGCATCGGCCCCCACCTCTGTAACTGTGTCGTTTGCAAAATCCACTTCTCTCTTTCCCGCACCTGTTGCGGTGATATGGGAGATGTCCTCTTTCTTCAACCCCGCCTGCTCCAATGCTTTACTCAATGCCTGTTCCGCCGCACCCTTTTGGTCAAAACCGCTCGGTGCAGAGCTTTTACTCACAACTTTTTTGTCCTTCAATATCACAACCTTAGTGTTCTTTGCACCGCAATCTACGCCAACTGTTATCATTTTTTGACCTCCTTATCAATCCGTAATTTGTTTCATTTCCAATGTCTCCATAAAGGCATCGATTCTAGTCCTCGTCCTTGCCTCGTCAAATTCACGCTCATCGCCCATGTTTCCCTCGAATGTCATGACAGGAAAACCAGCCTTCAACAATGCGAGGCGATTTTCGGCTATGCCCAGACTCAGACCTTCACAGCCCCGATTGTAATGCAGCATCACGCCGTCCAACTTCCATTCTCTTGCGAT
>JAZGAR010000206.1:0-3082 GCA_036475875.1 Thermoplasmata archaeon | reverse complement strand
GAAAGGTTTAGAGGTTCGTGCATAAATTGGGCCACAAGAAAGAGAGGCAAGATTCACGGCATCATGAATTTCGAGGGCGAAGGAGAGTTCATATTAACCGATAAACGATTGCTTTTCCTCCGAGAACCACGGGAATTTCCACCAGGTTATTGGGCAGTTGGCAGACAGTCAGGTGGTTTGGTTGGCGACGAATTTCCCGGTGGAGGTGACTGGCAGTATGCCTTGGCTAGGTCCAATAGGGCAAAGGAGATGGGCGGATTGGAATTCGTGGCGATCGAACTAGACGAGGTAAAACGCATAAACATAGGCAGGGACAACGCGAGGATATACATTCAGAATGAGGACAGGTTTCAATTGATTGTGGACAGGGAAACGGGGGAAAAATTAGCGGAATTCTTTGGTAAGGGATAGAGAGGGGACGAGGAGAAGGTATTTTCCTACGCCTTGACTTTCAATACCTCGGGCAATTCCCTGAGAAGCTTGTATACCTTTTCACGTACCAATTTCGGGTCTGGATTCTCCTTGGATGGATGCGCCACGATGTTTCTCAATTCCCTAACCTGATGCATCAAAGTCTCCACCCTCTGCTTCCAGAGTTCTTCGTTCTTCAAAAATAGATATCCGTTATGATTTATAATATGAATGCAGCTCCCGAGACTCAATACGGCCCAGCTCTTCTCCCAATCCTTCTTTCTGGTGTTTATATGGCCATGATTCTCACCTAAAAGCACGGTCACCCCCTTGGGTAGGAGCTCCTTCAGCCTCTCTCTAACGTAAACCTCCACAGCATTGAAGTAAACCAGTAAGATCGCTTTTTTACCCGAGTGAGGGAAATCCTTTCTTTTTAGAACACTATCTGAGGTCTCAGCCTCGCAGAGTAGATCATATGATTCCTTAATCCGCTTAAGTTCATCAAGCTGTTTATTTGTCAACTTCTTTTTTACAATCTCTTCTCCAGCCTTGATATCCACGATCTTACGCTTTACCAAGTCTTCGGCCAGAATCTTGTAAAGCTCATCCAATTCATAAAGAGATTTATATTGAGAATCCACCCCGACCTTGTCCTTTTCTATGGTTTTTACACGCTCCCTCAATCTGTCGAATTCCGCGTAGAGGTCGTGCATGGGCTCCATCACTCCCAATGCCTTTGTTGATATCTCTGAGGCGGGAGGAATTTTTGCCTCAGCGGTTTCTTTTTCTGCAGTCTCAATACCTTTATTGATGCCATGATTAATGATGTTATAGAGCCCTGCCAGAGATTCCTTGTTTTCGGCATAAACAACGATTTTTAGCCCAGAAGGCGTTTCGTCCTTATTCTTTGCGGTCACTATCAGCTCGCCTGCATATTTCAATCCCGTTTCGTCAACTGAATAAAATTTTGTAGTTGCTTTGTAATGCTCTTCATTTGTTTCCTCTGATGAAACAATATGGCACTTTTTCTTAATAATGTCCAAAGCGAGATTTCGGCATTTTTCTCCTGAAAGGGGAAAATCCTCCACTATTTCCTCTGCCCTAAGGAGGGTGCTCGTGACATTCTCCCATTCCTCTTTTTCTATCTCCATACCCCTCAATACAGGCCATGTGATTTTTATCGTCTCGGGTTTTAGCCGGTGTTCCTCGTACTCATCGATACCAGGATTATAGTAGTCAACCCTACCGAGAACCTGGGCTTCGCCCCCTTCTTCGGGTTTTGGAATCAGGCTGAATTTCACGGTGTTGGAGTCATAGGGTCTGATTACTGGGAGGCTCTTTTTCTCCTTTTCGAGGGTGAATATTTCATTTGAGAGGGATGGTTTGATGAACACATCGCTTAATGGAAAAGCGGTTCTATTATCGATGGTTACCTGATAATATAAACTTGCACCATTGTAACCCACAGTCGAGGTGATCTTCACCTCACCTCTAGGTCTAATCTCCACAATTTCGTGAGGTAGTTCTCTTTTTTTCCTCTTCCTGTGTAGATGATAGTAAATGTAAAACAATCCCAATCCCACCGCTAATAACACCTCCCCATACCATACGTACTCTATCATTGGTGTAGATTCAGTACCATAAACAAGAAGAAGGAATATGTTAATCTGGAGAATATTAAGAAGAATTATGATAAGAAAAATCGTGATTGAAATTCTCTTCCAGGACATTCACCTGCCTCTTTCGAACCCTCATAGCCCACGATATACAATATGTTTAATAGGATATGAAAGTTTCTTATAAATGTTTTGGAAAGGAGATGAGGGTAAAACCTGGACTTTCCTCTTCAACCCCCCAATTCATTGTATTTTCGCTTTTTATAAAATTAGTCGAGCTAAAGGTTAAGAAAGATTTATCCGAACATGATGCGGAATATCTCTGCACCAGCGACGAAAGTACCTATCACGCTACCGATATTTGCCAACGCAGCCACCATTAAAACCCTTAAAACCCTATTGTTGAGGAATTGTTTCGTTGTCTCTAAAGTGCTCAGATCTTGGAAGTCCTTCACAGTTGGAGTTCTGACCTTTGCCTCAACGGCACCAGCGAACCATCCTGCAGCAACAGCAGGATTCAATGATGTGAAAGGCGCAGCTACGAAGGCAGTAAGTATGGAATAGGGGTGGCCTCTGGCAAGTGCAGCTCCCACCGCTGAGAAAACGCCGTTGATAAGAAACCATGTTAACATCACCCTTTTCAAATTGTCCCAGTACTCAGGGTCCTGAGAAAGGAGGCCGTTAACCACGAGCCAGCCCAATAAAACAAAGAACAGAATCGGTATTGAATAGGCTATAACCTTCCCCAGTCTTAACCTCTTTTGCGGCACGGCGTTCAGATCTTCAAATGAGGGTGTATCATCTATGCTCGCCAGGTTCTTTTTAATGCCCTTCAGATGTCCTGCGCCAACAACAGCCACGACCTTACCCTCCTCAGAAAGGGTTGATAATTTCTTGGCTATATATGCGTCCCTCTCATAAACAAGAATTCTCGTGACGCTCGGTGCTATCTTACTAAGCTCTTCTATCATCATGGTGATGGCATCTTCGTTCATGATCTCTTCGAGATCGATCTCCTCCTCGTCAGAGTAGCCTACCATGGCCTTTGAGAACTC
>JAZGAR010000205.1:0-2144 GCA_036475875.1 Thermoplasmata archaeon | reverse complement strand
CTTGCCGCTCGTCTCTTCCTTGATCACGAGAGTCCAAGTTGTAACGCTGTGCAAGAGCAATAGCTGCAGGACCCACAAACGTATTATCAATGGCGAAAACAGGACATGCTGAATAACATAGCATACAGTTTATACACATAGAGTACTTTTTAAAATCTGTAAGCTCAGCCGGAGTCTGTAAGTATTCACCCTCTTCTATTGGCTTTTCACTGCCTTCTTTTCTGATAATCCATGGACTCACCGATTTGAGATGATTTATGAAATCATCCATAGTTACAACGAGATCACGCTCTATAGGGAATCCCGTGAGTGGTTCCACGCGAATTTTGTTAGGAAAGTAATCCTTAAGAAACACAGCACATGTAAGCTTCGGCACTCCATTGACCATCATCCCACAACTCCCACACACTCCCATCCTGCATGACCAGCGATAGGAGAGTGTTCCATCAACCTGATCCTTAATATAATTAATTGCATCAAGGACGACCCAGTCCTCCCTGAAAGGTACTTCATAAGTTTGAAAGATTGGTTGTTCTTCCTCCTCTGGCCGATATCGAAGAATCTCTAATACGATTGTCTCATCCGACATTTCTATCTCCCATATATCCGCGCGGCCGGTGGCCAACGAGTGATAACAACCTCTTTGTATTCAATCCGTGGTTCATCATCTGTACGAAATGCAAGCGAATGCTTTAGAAACATTTCGTCATTGCGCTCAGGTTTGTCCGTTCTTTGATGAGAGCCACGGCTCTCATTTCTGCAAAGAGCACTGTGCGCAATGGCTTGAGCAACATCGAGCATGAAATCAAGTTCTAATACTGAAGTGAGTTCGGTATTAAAAACTAGGCTGCGGTCCTCAATCAATATATTGGAAAAGCGATCCCTTATTTCAGCAAGCTTTTCACAAGTTTCTTTTAGGCTAGTCTCAGAACGATAAATACCAGCACCTGATTCCATGGTATTCTTCATCTCCTCTCGAAGAGAAGCCACACGTTCTGTGCCTCCATTCTTGCTAATAAAGTTCTTTGAAATCCTTTCCTGTTCATCAGCTCCCTGTTTCTCGAGAGAAGAAACATCCAATTCAGGATGTTCAGTAGCAAACCTAGCCGCTACGTGCCCAGCTCGTGCTCCAAATACCAAAAGTTCGGTTAAAGAGTTGGAACCAAGTCTGTTTACACCGTTTATCGAGACACATGCCACCTCTCCAGCAGCATATAGGCCCCGAAGTGAGGTTTCTCCGTCTATACCAGTATCCACTCCCCCCATGCAATAGTGAACAACTGGGCGAACTGGAATCAGTTCGTAGACAGGATCAATACCGGCATACCTAGTTGCAAGCTCTCTGACAAATGGGATCTTCTTATCGATCTTTTCCTCACCAAGGTGTCTTATATCAAGGTAAACCACTTCACCATATTGATCTGATATCGTTCTTCCCTTATCAACTTCTTTCATAAAAGCCTGACTAAGCCTATCACGAGGGCCGAGCTCCATACTCTTTTTAACAGGATGATCTGGATGCTTCACATCCAGTGGAGTACCCAAATCGTAGTCCTGCAGATACCTATAACCATCCTTATTGACCAATATACCACCTTCTCCTCGTGCCGCCTCTGTAATAAGGATGCCTGTACCCGGAAGCCCTGTTGGGTGGTATTGGACAAATTCCATATCTTTCATTGCTACACCAGCCCGGTATGCCATAGCTATTCCATCGCCTGTTTTGATCGCTCCATTTGTTGTGAATGGAAACACACGCCCTGCACCTCCTGTGCAGAGTATGACAGCATTAGCCGCAATCACATGTATTTGGCCAGATCGCAATTCCAGGGCTGTAACACCCTGGCAACGTCCATTTTCCACGAGAATCTTTGTGGCAAAAAACTCATCGTAAAAGGTAATGTTGCTGTATTTTAGAGATGTCTGATATAGGGTGTGTAACATATGGAATCCCGTTTTATCAGCAGCAAACCATGTACGCTCTATTTTCATACCACCAAATGGACGTACTGCAACTTTACCATCAGGCTCACGGCTCCATGGACAACCCCAATGCTCAAGCTGAATCATTTCAGCCGGTGCCTCTTTAACAAACAGTTCTACTGCATCTTGGTCTGCCAGCCAGTCGGATCCTGCAATCGTAT
>JAZGAR010000204.1:0-5696 GCA_036475875.1 Thermoplasmata archaeon | reverse complement strand
GATCATGCCCAATATGACGATTATCCGCTTTCCTTGCTTATCCTCCAATTCTTTTGCCAATTTATCCATATTTATCACCTCTAAAATCTATTATGTCGAGGTTGCCATAAAAAGAGGTTGGAACACTTTTTACACGGTTATTTAAGATTTGTGGAACGGTTTCTCTGGTGTAAAAAATTTGACGATGTTTAGGAAGCTAATACCCAACTCGATCACTATATAGATACAATACCCATTCAGATGTCTACCAAAAAAGCAGGCTTTACTCTCCCTCTCCTTCGATCCTGAGCGGGATGTTGGACTTGAGCCAGTTCCAGCACACCTTACAGCAACCTTCCCCGTCCTTCGTGTAGGCATGAATCTTGTTTTCCTCTGCAACTGTTTTCATACAGATGCTGCATTTCTCCATATTCTCAACTCCTTATTGGGAATGAAAGGACTTTCATGCAATATAATAATTGCGCTGGTTTATGATCCTTGCCCACCATATCCTATTGGGCCACCACAGCATCGGTTTTGGAGTCAACGAAGTAACAAGCAGATTCTCTCCCGTGGCTCTCCACTAAAATCAGCCCCGCCTGATCCAGAATATTGACATGGTAATTGACGACCTTTCTCGATACTCCTACCCTATCCGCGATCTTGCTCTGAGATATCCCTTTATTCTCCTTTATCACGCTCAATATCGATTCTTGAATGTCGGAAAGGAAGAAACGCATTTCGGTCCTTGGTCCTGGGGGATAGAATCTCCTGAACATGCCATCCTGTCTTGACTTGATGTATTGGGCTTTTTCGAGTCTGTTCAAATGATAGGTGAGCACACCCATTGAAAGATCCAGATCACTTAGAATAGCTCGATAGTGTTTGCCGGGATTCTCTTTGATGTGATGGAATATACGCTTTCTGACGGCGTTCTTAAGGAGATTTTCCCGCTTGATCTTGGAGTACATTACAAGGGAAATCACAAGAACTATAGTAAGGATTAGCCCGGTCGTATAACAAAGGGAAAAGGCACCAAAAGCCTCTTCTGGTTCCCCATGAACGTCACCAAGGTTATCCGAATCCGGAATACCATCCCCATCGGTATCATATAGATATTGAATAAGGAAAAAGGTAAGCTCATGGGATTGCCCTTCTTCAAGTTCGACCTCTTCGGATCTGTTATGATATCCCAAAGCATCCACAGTCACTATATACAAATCAGGAGATAGTCCAGATACCTGAAAACCACCTGAATTGTTAGTTGAGGTTAAAGCCACCATCGTTCCATTATCAGAAAAAGATACAAGTACAGCCGCATCCATAATAGGCTCCTTATTCGTGTTGTCCTGGACTGTTCCTAATATGGATGCATCTTCGGCACTTACAGTTCCATTGAAAATAATGAAGATGAAGAACAGGGTGATTATGGCAGGTGTTACTTTTCCGAGTCCATAACGAATATATTTCCCCATTAGACATTCTTCCTTTAGAAGTCTATTATATAGAGAAAGCTATTAAAAAATATTGGAACACTTCTTGGACAATTGTGGAAACAATGAAACGAATTCCAAAAGGGCTCTTATCTCTGGTTCTTGATCTCGATCCTAATATCCTTCCCCTCCTCAACGCCTTTCAACGAAGACACCATCCCAGCAATCGTTCCTGCCACCATCTCCTTCGCGAACTTTCCCAATGGTATCTCCTTGCCGTCCACCTCCAATGAAACCCTCTTTTCTGAGAAGTATTGGCAGTCATCAAATGCATTTTTATCGAGACGTATCGACACGGCAAGTTCCTTGCAGGTTTCCATCCCGCACTTTCCGCAGTCCAAGCCAGGTAGTTTCTTTAGTAACCTATCCACCTCGATCCCCTCCATGGCATAACCAAGAACTTCCTCGAGGTTGTCCTTAAACCTGAGCACGGTATGAGGCCTTTCCTCAATATCTCCAACAGCCACCTTCGGGTTATCGTCATCCCAAAATCCCTCCACCAAAACGATGTCCAGCTCTATGATTTTATCGATGAGATCGGCGACATCCCCTGGGCCCAAATCCCGATTCAAAATGAAAGCCGCCTCATTCTCGGAATGTGCAACCACAACCTCGGCTCCAGCCTTTGAGTGTTTCCAGGTATCCTTGCCTTCTGTGTCTATAGTGAAATCCTCGATATGTATGTTTTTAACGGAGCCGACTCTGTAATCGTTCTCTCTCAATACCCTTATAAGCTTCTCAACCAGTGTTGTTTTTCCAGATTTCGATTCTCCATAAATCCCTAATATCATTGCCGACACCCCCTAACAACTAAAAAAGATAAACCTCAACCTCGTCCCCCTTCTCAACCATATCTACATTTGTTGGAATCTCCAAATAACCATCGGCCTCAGCCATACTCGTTATTGCACCGGATTCCTTGAATACAGGTATGGCTTCACCATTTCTCAATTTCACGGTCAAGAACTGCTGCCTTCCGAGGGTTGAAACAACCCTGCGGGAAAGCTTGGCTTTGACCTTCTGCCTCTTTTTTTTGGGAAGTCTTGCCAGTTTCCGAATTATCGGAGCCATGAATACATAACCGTCAATTAGGCACGCGGTGGGATAACCTGGTGTACCAAGAACGAGCTTTTTATCTATCAGGCCTAGAAGCAATGGTTTACCTGGCTTGACCTGAACCCCATGAAAAAGAACCTTGCCAAGGCTCTTCACCACATCAACGAGCACATCCCTCTCGCCCACTGAACTGCCGCCGCTCAGCACCACAAAATCGTTCGATAAAGCCTTCTCGAGGGCAGATTTTATGGCATCAAATGAATCCTCCACAATGTCCATCCGAATAGGTTGCGCACCATTCTCAAAAGCTATGCAAGCCAATGCGTAAGAGTTAGAATTGTAGACCTGTGTGTCTTTCAACTCACCACCGATCTCTGCAACCTCGTTCCCTGTTGGGATTATGGCAACCCGGGGCCTTTCGTATACTTCCACAACCCCTAGACCAAGGGATGTCAGAACACCTATTCTGCTTGGATTGAGCACATCACCTTCCTGAAGAACGGTCTCACCCTTGGAAATGTCAGAGCCCTCCTTGGACAAGTTCGCCTCAGGATAAACAGGTTTGAAGATCTTTACAACATCGCCTTCTCTATCGGTATCCTCTATCATCACCACAGCATCAGCACCATCAGGAATCTTTGCACCCGTTGCTATTTCCACACACTGGCCCTGTTGAATTTTCTTGTCAGGAACCTCACCTGCGTGCACCTTGCCTATAACGTTAAGCATTTTTGGATCGAACTGCCCTGCGCCAAAGGTGTCAGAAGCCAAAACGGCATAGCCGTCCATGGCTGCCCTATCGAAAGACGGTACAGCTATCTCGGCCTTGATTCCAGATGATAAAACCCTATTGAGCACTTCCTGCACATCCCCCTTCTCTACCCGGGTAATCGGCTCAACCGCGCCTAACGCGATCCTTTGCGCTTCGTCGAAAGAAATCAACGATTTGAATGGTCTCATGTTCCTCCTCTCCTACCATCAAATTTTTCAAACATATCTTTTACTTATTGGCAAGGTAAAGTGCATAGCTCCCAAATATCCTCCCACCTACTGATAGGGACTCGGCATTCACACGTTCTATGTTGTCCAGATAGGTGTGATATTCCCAGGATCCCGAGCCCCAACACGACGCAACTCTTATTCCGTGATTTGCAAAAACATTCATATCGCTGCCCCCGCTCTTTAAGTCGTTGTAACCGATTGCGATGTCATACTTCTTGAGGTCTGGATCATCTCTAAGAAGCTGATTTGTGATGCTTTTCATGTGTCTAATTGAGGTGTTATCCGCTACGGACATAGGGAGGATGTTCCCTCTCTCTAAGTCGACGTTGTTCATGTCGAAGTTCAGATACATTTTGAGGTTTTTTAGAATGTCCTCCTCATGCGCATCAAAGTACAATCTCGATCCCCACAAACCCTCCTCTTCACCCCCCCAGGTTGCAAGACGTATCGTCCTTCTGGGATTGTACCTTGCCAGTTGCCTTGCCAGCTCTATTACAGTGACTGTGCCTACTGTGTCGTCCACAGCGCCAGGTCCGTTGTAAACGGTGTCGTGATGAGCACCGAGCATGACGTACTTTTCGGGATTCTCAGTCCCCCTGACATCGCCAATCACGACTCTGATATCCCTTTCCTCAACAGTCACATCAAAATCCAATCTCAGCTTCATTCCCGAATCTATGCCCTCTGCCATCTGATCCCCTACATCCCTTGATACCATGAAGAACGGGATATCTGGATAATCCGCTATATCCGAGGGTAAGCCTGAGGATTTGCTGATGGGAAGGTAGCCCAGTTCCTCCCCGAAGCGCGTGTTGTGCAAAATCAATGCGCTTAAGCCATGATCAGAAGCCTTGAAAAACAGCTCGGTGTTCGATGGAACTCCTATATCCTGATTGATTATTGCAGCTTTACTTTCAGCATCCTGCCACAAAGTTTCTTCGCTACCATCCCCAATATCCACGATTTCAAGGTCGTCAGAATAACTTGACCATTCGTATGAACCAGAATAACCTTGAACCACGAAGTCCACTGTATGCACGTATTCCACAGGCTCCACGAATGGGCTTGGCAGGTTTCCTAAGGGGAGATATTGTATCAGAGAAACGCTTGCTTCGTTGACTTCGTACAACAAAATCTCATAATCCTCGATATGCACATTGTCCAGTCCGGCTTCCTCGAACTGACTTTTTATGTAAAGCGCCCCTTGAAATTCTTCGTTCGTGCCAGCCAACCTTGGCCCGAGGGATGTCAGAACCTCCTCATCCTCGTAAGCCCTTTCATAATCGAAACCTATGAGGGTATACCCATTGCTCGCCTGATACTGGCTGATGGCGTAAACACCTACTGCGGCTATAATGACTATGAGGATCAGCATCAGGACAGAGAACTTGATTTTCTTTGACATACCGAGTAAGATATTATTTTTGAGGTATTAATTGTTACCCCTTTACATGCTGAGGTTCCCAGGGCTATCCCACGATATATTTATTAATAAGAAACATAATAGACCACTGGGGAGACAATGGAAGAGATGGGAAGGCTACTGTATGAGGAAGAAATAAAAGAGAGAAGAGCCCAGGGTGAGCTGGGTACGAATCACATTGGGATATTTGCGAGCTTCCTCGTCTTGATTTTGACTTGGACTGTTTATGGGGTTGAGGCTTGGAAAGGGATAAGGACGCTTTGGTTGGCAATAGGATTGGTCGCATCCCTGATTCTGACCGCCATATTTCTCTATTTGATAAACGTACTCGTGAAGGCCGAGGTCACAAAATTCATGCCTATCAAGGTATATGATAGGGGAATATTGATGCCCATTACAAATTTTGATAGAATTATTTGGAGAAAACACATGTTTATTCATGACAATGATCTCGAGAGCGTTAGGCTTATAAGATCCCATAAACCCGACAAAGAAGATATTCTTATCGCAACAACCAAGCGGGGGAGGACATACACTAAAAAATACGATAGGAACTCCGAGGAGCCAATGAACATACTTGAAAATGTGCATATTTCAGCCCCCCAGGCAAAGATCTCGATCAGCGAATGAAGGAGGTTACGAATGCAGGAAGAGCAATGGCTTAAACTTCACCCCAATGCAAAAATCGCGCTGATTATCAAGCCTATGATCGGCATCACCTTCTTGGTAATATTCATTATGAT
>JAZGAR010000203.1:0-12128 GCA_036475875.1 Thermoplasmata archaeon | reverse complement strand
TGTTGGTATAGTCAAATACACATGGGACTTTGGGGATGGGAACCATTATGTAGGCATTTACGCGAATGTCACACATATATATGAAAAGGTAGGCAATTACTCCGTGAATCTGACAGTCCAGGATGCGGCAGGCTATAGTAATATCACATCATCCTTCATCATCGTCAAGGATCTTACGCCTCCTTCGACACCAAAAGGATTGGTTGTGACCCCTTTAAAGAGCGGTGATGCTCTTGAAATAGAATGGAATCCATTACCTGATTCTGATTTGGATCATTATGAGCTCTACTACCGCGAGACTAACGGAACATACACAAAGATAGCAGAATTAGGTGAAGGTGTTACAACCTACACCCACGAGGGTTTGGAAAGAGGCGAGAGTTACAGATACTACCTTATCGCGGTTGACACATCAGGGAATCCTTCATCACCCTCTTTGGAGGTGGAGGGTATTCCAGATGTAGATACTGACGATGACGGAATATTCAATATAAAGGATTATGATGACGACGATGACGGCCTATCAGATGAAAAGGAAATCGAAAAGAACTCTGATCCATTGAATCCAGATTCGGACGGGGATAAACATATTGACGGTGAGGATGCGTTTCCAACTGATCCAAGGGAATGGAAAGACACGGATTACGACGGGTATGGTGATGATCATGCAGATGCCTTCCCAAAAGACCCTAAAGAATGGAAGGACAGCGATGGTGACGGGATCGGTGATAACAGCGATTTCTTGCCAATAAATAATTTTCTGTTTTTCCTAATAATAATCATTATCGTTATCGTTGCCATCATTGGCACGATAATGATGGTGAGGCGCCGTGGAAGGGGTGAAGCCTATCCCTTTTCGCCTGAACAAGAACAAAGCAAGGCTCCTGGCACGCCTTCACAACCCTCATCTGGACAAACCCCTTCTCAACCATCTTCTGAGCCAAGTCCTTCAAAACCACGCTCTAAATCCTTACCACCTCCACCACGATCAAGGACTTCTCCCCCACTAAAGAAAAAATAGTAGAGCGGAATTTTAATATCCTCTGCCAAAACCTATTTTTCGACCAAAACAGCATCCTTGACCCTGTATATGCCGCTTTGACCATCCCACACCTTCTCTGCATCTATGATTTTCATCTTTTTTTTGAAGAAAGGTGCATCCAGTACCAATGTCTCGAATTCGCCGCCTTCACCAGCGGTGCATACATAGCATGTGTTGTGCAGATCTGAGAGTTCCTTTATGGTTTCATCATCGATCTCCTTGCCCAGCCATTTCGGACCAAGACCTTCTGCAGCGACGGCACTTATGATGATTTTAAAACCCTCTGCAACCATCTCCGTCAATAATTCCTTCGGCTTCTTTTTCCAAAGGGGGCTTAGGCTTTTGATTACCAACTCATGGCAGATATCATCTATTCTCTTCCTTTGGTAATTGGAGAATATGGCCCCGTGAACTATCCCTTCTATGCTGTACTCTTGTTTTGCCTCCTCTATGGCGATTTTCAAGTCTTTCAATTCCTCTTCTTTTACCCCTTTTGTCGTCCTAAAAATCATAGGGATCTGCATAGCCTCAGCTTGCAATCGTGTTAGTCCAATATTTGGCACATGATACATATACGATTCAGGATTCTCGGAATTTATTGCGATTAACACTTTAACCTCATGATCCTCTTTTTCTGCCTTGTGCATGGCGAAAGCAGAATCCTTTCCCCCTGAAAACAGCGATGCGAGATTCATACACACCCATATAACCTCATTATAATAAATTTTCGGCTCAATAAAATTAGATTTTATTCCAACCGTTGCTACTCTGTCCTAAACTCCATCCCATATATTCCAAATGACCTCTTGTTCAACCTTCCTCAATATAACTAATAAAGAAGATATAAATAGGGTCCTCATTTTACCTTTCCAAGCACTATCTTATGCTCCATCAAATTCGCTTCGATTATCTGCACTCCCTCGATTTCCTCCCTCTCCCCCAAAAGACCAAGGCAGACAACCTTGTTACCATAAACGTTTATCCTTGTCACATCCTGCATGATCTCCTTTAATTCTCCCTTCTCATCCAGAAACACGGTTGATTCACACATCATATCCCATAAATACAGAGTCCATGTCTTGTATTTAACGATTTTGATGTGATTTTCTTTTTTTCTTCAAGCTCAATCATCGTCTTCATAACATAGATATGATCCATCACAGCTTTTTGCTGTTCTCAGATTCAGCCCTTCCCTGCAGACTCCAAAGGTCATACCATTCGCAATTACCATTTCCTTAACCTGTTTAAGCATATCCAGACGAAGTTTTTTTGGAAGGTATCTTGAACCTTGAAGCCTTTCTCCGTCCTCGAAGTATAACCTTTTTGTTTTCTCCGCTATCCTCGGGAATGCCCTCTCGAATCTTTTCCAGGCATCTGGCCTGGGTTTAAAAGTTGAGGCGGTAACATGTAATGCACCAGCTTTAGCGGCTGAATTCACAACCTTCTCAATATCCAGAGTAAGATCAGGTATCAAAGGGTCGAGTCTTATTCCTGCAGGTATGTTCTCTTTTCTGAGCTTCTTTAATGCCTCCAATCTCCTTTGCGGAGGAGGAGCCTTAGGCTCCAGTTTTTTGTAAGAATCCCTTAATGTGGTTATGGTGAACATCACAGCTGAGGGCATGGTCCTTAAAATGTCGATATCCCTGGCCACGATATCGGATTTGGTAACGATGAGGGTTGGATGCTGATTTTTGCAAAGCAGCCTTAAAACCTCCCTAGTGAGTTTATTTCTCCTCTCCATTGGAGGATATGGGTCGGAGCTGTTGGACATAGAAATCGGTTTTCTGTCCACTTTCTTCAGGTCCTTCTCGACCCTCCTCAGCAGATTCTTCTTGGGCCTGCAATCGAAGGCATTAGGGATGTAAGAGGTTATATAACAGTATACACAGCAATGAGAGCAGCCGGTATACGGGTTAAGTGAGTACTTGTTCTTGCACATGCAAAGAGTCCCTTCCCAGGGATCAAAGGGTTTTATGACTTCCATCTGAACTAAAATGCGGTTTTGAGGATAAATAGTTGTTCCTACGACATTTTTGGCGTTTTCTGAGATTGAGAAAGAAAGAAAGATACCCAAAAGATTAATAGTCTTCTATCTCTTTTCCCTTTCCTAATTAGGGCTATGGGAGTCTGATACGATGAGTTGTATGAAGAAGGGCAGAGAAAAGAAGTTTTATCGTGGAATTTTGGCAATTGCAATCATTTTGTTGGTTGCAATGCTTTTTGTGCCGGGAATATCGTCTGCTGCATACATCACGGGCAGCGACCCTGACAGTGGTGAGGGGGATGTACCGGTTGAAACCTGGATCATTATTCGATTCAACGCGACTATGAATAAGGCATCTGTTGAGGAGAACTTGGAAATCAGCCCTGAGCTCGATTATTACGGATATCGTTTGGATTGGAGTAATGACGCTAGAGAATTGACGATCAAACCCAACGCGGCTCTTGTATACGATCGGTCCTACACTGTTTCATTTTCTGGGGCAGAAGATGAAGATGGAAATCGTTTAGAGGCTCCCTTATTTATAACCTTCAACACAGAAAGCGCGCCTGGAATATTGCAAGGTTTCAGGGAGGTGCTCAACACTATCTGGGAAGGTTTCGTAGGTTTAATACCGAAGTTAATTCTCACCATCGGGATGTTGATTATAGGTTATATTATCGCTAAAGGAGCAAGTTGGGCCTTCTGTAAGGTACTCAAAAAGGCAGGATTCGATGGGGCAATGGAAAAGGTGGGTGTTGCCACTCAGCTCAAGAGCCTAGGTATAGAATCAGTTTCCAGATTCCTGGGGATCTTTGTTTTCTGGTTCTTATTCGTGATCGTTCTGCAGATAGCTATCGCATGGTTAGGCGTGCCAAGTGTGACTAACATTCTGGCTCCCATAATTCTATTCATCCCGAGGATACTGATTGCGGCCATCGTGATTTTGATCGGCTTATACCTCGCCAACGTGATAGCAAACAGATTGATGGAGAGATTTGGAGAAACTAAAGTTGGAAAACAGCTCAAAGAAATCGATGAGAGAACCCAAAAAGCAGGCATCTCAATGATTCAAGTGGTTTCAATGTTCATCAAGGTCTTCATACTGCTTTTCTTCGTCCAGGTTGCACTGGAGATAGTAAATATCGGGGTGTTGGCAGAGATAATAACCCCCATAATGATCCTATTGCCCCTGGTGCTCGTCGCCCTATTCATAGTTCTTGTAGGTATATTGGTTGCTGAATTTGTGATCAAGATGGTGCTCAGGCTCGCAAAGGACTTTGAAATCGATAATTTAATAAAGCCAGTGGAGGAGACCATAGGAAAAGAAGGAGTGATACTGAGGGTTTTTTCCTTCGTGATAAGGGTCTTCGTAATGTTGATATTCATTCAAATGGCCATCGGAGTTCTGAACTCCACCGGCGCCTTTGATGCCCTGGCGAGGTTGATAAACACAGCCATCTTATGGATACCAAATATCATCGCAGCCCTCTTCATCGTCCTAATAGGTTTCTGGTTTGCAGGTTGGGTAGCCAACAAGATGCTTGCCTCTGGAAAGGACATAGATGTTCCGTATCCTGAGACCATGGCCGCGGCTGTAAAATACCTGATAATTTACATAGCGATAATTATCGCCATCGCGCAGATAGGTATCGCGGTCGATCTCCTGTATATAGTCACAGCAATCGTATTGGGTGCGGTATTCATCGGTGTTGGTGCCGGCTTTGCTATGGGCTCCAAGGACATCTTTGCCAATATTGGCGGATACGTCCAGAGCAATAATGTTCTAAAAGTCGGAAATCGGGTTACTATCGACGATAAATACACGGGAGAGGTCAGCGAGATCGGCAGGTTTACCACGACCATTATTGCAGATAATGGAGATAAGATAGTGCTTCCGAATTCGATATTGACGAAGTCTGTGATCGTGGAGAGCAAGAGCTGACCTCAACAAGTTCGTTAATTCAGCCCATCCGAATCAAAAAACTACCCATCACACATACTTCTGGCAGTTGTAGCAGTACCATCGGTTATATTGCTCGACGTACTCGAGAGAATTTCCACAGGTTTGGCAATTTGTTTTCCATTCGCTCATCGTCTCCTTTGCCTCCTGTTGGTATGTGGAGGTTGCTACGGCCTTATACCTATCCTCTAGAGACTTCTTCAATGCAAGCGCCTTTTCCACCTGTTTTTGGATCAGCTCCGTGGTCATTTCCTCGGTCTGTATCGTGGTGTGCATGCATATTTGGAAATCCTTGTTATCAAAAAATGTCCTGGCCTTTTCTAGGTGTTGTAACGGGGCCTTTACATCAGCACCTATCGCCCTCGCTTCCTCAATAATACCCTCCACGAAAGTCATGGCCTCATTGATCACAGCCTTCCTATCTTCTCCAGCTTCCCCAATTAAGACCTGGGCTTTTCTCACAGCCTCGGCACATTTAATAAGAAGATCATTTTCCAATGTGACCTTTGCCTCTTTGACCAGGCGCTCAGCCTGTTCAACGTTCGTGCCTATGGCCTTCGCTTCCTCGATATGAGACTCTATCCCCCTGATCATCTCGGAAAGTTTTCCCTTCTGCTCTTCTTCCAATTTGGGAGTCAAATCCTTAAGCTCGCGAATCGCTTTCATAGCGTCCTCATACATATCGCCCAAAAAATTTCTTTTGGCCTGTAAAAGCAGTTCTTCCGCATCTATTACGCTCATCTCTATGTCTTTAACTGAGTCTATCCACTTCTGTGAGGAGAGAATGGCAAAAGATAGCCCTATTCCTTGAAATTTTTTCAAGGTGGACTCACAGTAACTTATGGCCCTCTCGATATGCTCCAAAAGCTCAGAATATTTTCCAGTATCATATATTTGTTCCATCTGGGAGAGCATATCGTTGAGTTCGTCGAATTTGAAAGGTTCATCTTTCCTCGATTTCAGCTTTTTATTGAGTTCAGCACTTTCCCCCTCGGTCATTCCATTTAATTCCTCGGACAATTCTGCCATAACCAATCCTCTTAGCATCCCGTCTTTTACCCTCGAATAAAATGGTTTTTTTGGGTTTTGACGATCTGTAAATGAGTTATGGCAAAATAAAGATTTCTGTCCTCTATTCATGAGCATTTACTCATTTTCTGGCTTTGTTAGGATTTCGCTTTAGGAAGGGTATCTCCAAAGGCAAAGCCTTTTCTCTGATTACGCACAAAAAGCGAGATGGCTTCGCGAAACGCAAGCGATCAAAGAAGCTCGCTTTCTGATACCTCTCATAACCTGGATTCTGCCAAATTATGATATGCCGATGAATTACAAAATCATGCTCTATCTTGGACAGGCCAACGAAGGAATCGATTTGAGCTGTGCCCTCTGCCTCGATCTGACTTGTGATCTGTATCTTATCTGTGAGCCTAACCTTCTCATCTCCAATCGGAAGAAGTGTGTACGCCTGATTCGTGAGGCTGGCCTTCACCAAATTACTCAAATAACTTTCACCTACGCCAAAAGGTTTCTTTGGCATCTCATGGCCAGGCGCCCTTCTGTAAATGAGGTCCAGACCTGGGGATCCATATACATCAGATGACAGTATCCAGGGAATTCTTTTCAGCAAATTTTCAAATTCCGGCTTGAATCTCGTTCCATACAACATTTTAGCCATCATCATTTCCGGGTTTGTAGCAGAGGCTACCTTTTTCCACTGTAAAGGTGTGAGATCGTTTATAAGATTGACTTCCACATAAAATTTCTTAAGGAGCTCTAAAGCGCTCTCTGGAGACGGGGACCAGGTTCTCCCATAGTGTGGGAAAAATATACTGACAATTCTTCCTGGAGGGATTTCAAGAGGGCTCAACATAAAGCCGTAGGCCTGCTTGAGATACTGAAGGTAGTCCTCCTTTGTTCTGTATTCTTTCCATGAATAGAACGGATTTAGAAGGGACATAAATTTTGGAATGGGGTGAGACTTTTTATCCCGTATCACCTCATCCAAAAGAGGCAGCACGTTTCCTTGGGCCTCTGCCTTCTCCACCAATTGCACGCATTCTTCGCTTGCGATTAAACTTTCTATCTTATCCCTCACCCTGCTGTCATAGAGGTAGATGTCGCTGAAGATATCGTCCTCTATTCTCCATAACCGGTCTTCCATATTTATCAATACGATTTAGGAAAATAAAAGATTTTCCACTCAAAAGTGCTTTTTTCATCAAAAACCGGCAATACGATAAAAATAAGATGAAGCCCCCATATAGTACAGGGCTTCATCGAACATATTTTTCTTAACCGGAGGTTACTGAAGGAGATCTTGGGTTTTGTTTTCGATGGTCCTTGTGTTGGGTAAGTTTTGCCCACTATCGTTCAAAATACCGGCATATAAAGGAGCCGGTGCCACGATATTTTGCTGTTGTCCAATCTGGGGTTCTTTCTCTTCTTTCTCACCAGGGTGCAGCTCTCCCAGTATATCCGAGATATCAAGGCTTTTTGCGGCATTTATGGTTTGAATCAGGGTTTTCCTCGTGCTTATGATGACCTTAGATATCATGCTGTTCATTATGTTCAAACTCTCATCTGCCGAAAGATCTGGTGCGATCTTTAAGAGCTTGTTGTTGTCCAAGAGTATTGTGCTCTCAGTCACCTTTTTCAGCTCTTGGAACCCTTTATTGGCCTTCTTCCTCCTGTTGGCTTCGGCATTGAAAGGCATTATGCCTATCCCGATCACCACCGCTCCTTGCTCCTTTGCTATCCTTCCCACCACAGGTGTGGCACCCAATCCTGTTCCTCCGCCGAGGCCAGCAACAAGGAATACTATGTCCGAGTCCTTGACTATCTCGGTCAAGGATTCTTTTGCCAGCTCTGCAGCCTGCTCTCCGATTTCCTTGTGCCCTCCTGCTCCATTGCCACGAGTTATGGTTTTTCCAATGAGAACCTTCTTGTCGGCTTCTATCTCAGTCAAATGTCTCTCGTCGGTGTTTATTCCCACGGTGGTTATCCCTTCCACTTTCATTTTGTGGAAGTGATCCACAAGATTGTTCCCCGCACCACCGCATCCGATTACCAACGTAATGGGCTCATCTAGGTTTTCGTAGGGTGCTTGCATCCTTTCCACAACTTCTTTCACGGTTTCCATTCCTTTTGTTTTCATTTTAAACTCCTCCGAATTCCTTTATATGAGAGCTCCCTCAGAAAGGTGAACCTGACGCTAGGGAACGAGGTTCGTTCCTCGATGTCATCGGAAACTTGACACCACCTTTCGGAGCGAGTACGGCTTGGCACCTATACGGTGGAAAATCGCATCCCATCCCTTCTGTCCAAAGTTAAAGCCCGAGAAAATCTCGGGTGTGACCTTGAAACCTTTAGGCAACGATTATTGGTACACCGCTCTCAGCTTTCAATCCGCGTATGATTTCGCGCCTTACAATCAATGCGAAAGATAGTTCTTCTCTATTTCCTTTTCCATCATCTTTGCGGTTGCGAGCTGGTATTTGATTTCCTGTAGCTTTTCCTTTGCCTTCTCTATCTTATCCCAAGGCAAGGCCTCAAGATAGTCCCTGACTATTTCGAATAGCGCAGCATCTTGGGACTTGAAGCGCCCTTTCTTTACCAGGTAATCTATTGCATCTATATGATCGTTGGAAATCGGCACATAGCTTTCACCGGGATGCCCTTTTTCCTGGGCTATCTTCCTGTCCATGAGTTCTTTTGCAGCGATTCTGAGCAGCTCTGACCTGCTTGAAAATTCCACTTCCTCCTCAAGAAAGGAGTCGATGAGTCTCAGGTCCTTCTCAGGAAGGCGGATGGTTATTCTTTCTCCCTTTAACCGCAAGATATCACAGTCTTTTGCCTGTTTTGTCGGACATTTGTCTTTTTACCCAAGCATAGATGTAAGACATTCGTAACAAGGGGTATTGAATATAAGAATATAAATGTTTCGTTTGACTGACAAATGTCCTACCATATATATTCAATTTTCTTAGCCAGTATTTTTAGTAATGCATTGATATTTTGTATGACTTTTTAAGTTTTTTTCAGTTCAGTTTATTGCATATCATCTCAGCAATCGACACTGAAAGGCTCTGAGTGGCCAATTTAATGTTTTATTTTCTACAAATTTTGCTATAGATTCCACCGCATTTTCATCGGAGCTATATCCACAAAATATAAGTATCTCCATTGCCATTGGCTTTATCAAAGCCAAGGAGGGAGAGATTAAGAACTCTACTAAAATGAGAGGTATTGTAAAGAGTCTTATCATCTTCTTTTGGCTTGTTCACCTTGTACAAAGTATAACTGAAAAAAGTGGTGGTAAATATGAGGAAAATCGGAAAATTAAGCGTGTTAGTAATATTTGGAATGTTGATTTTGAATCTCGTGGCTGCCATGCCTGTGGGAGATTCAGGGGAGAGTGTTTTAGAAAGCGGTCTTGGGGAAACAGGAGAAATCGAGCCCACAATTCCTGAAAATCCAACATTACCTGACGACCCACCAGCTTCCAGCAGTCCAACGATTTACGGCAGTCCACCAGCTCCACCAGACCCAACCGGCTTCGACAGTCCAATAACACCTATCACAGGTGGTATGCCCTTGCTCACGGTTTTCGTGGAATGGAGCGATGCACCACCGGATATAACCCCCGGGTTCGTCCAAACGCAGCTGTTCGGCCCCAGGCCGAGCCTGCAGAACTATATGATCGAAACTTCGTATTTTCAGTTCACCTACAGTGACTTAGGCCATTATGTATGGATCCCTGCTTGGGACAATCCTCTGACTCCCGGAGACGAATCCTCAAGAGACTTTTGGCATACCTTTCCTGATCCATCATATTATGGTGGCATATTCATATCCCACGGACTGACAAGCCTTGATAAAGCAGGATACGATTTTGCTCCTTTGGACTTTGATAACGACGGAACAATCGAGTTCGGTCATGAGGTGGCATACCTTATGATCGATGCCATGGACCCGGGCCTTGTTTCAAATTATCGAGGAGGTGGCACCAGACCAATGCCACCCCTTTCGCTTGATGGCAAATCCACCACAGGAAGTGGTTGCACGGTATCCGAGGATTCTCCCTGGATTACACTTTATGCCCATGAGCTGTCGCACGAGGTTCTTGGCACTGAGGACTACTACGGAATAACACCTCAACCTGTAGACTGGTTCACGCTTATGGGTATCAGTGCTACTGGTTCATGGAACAATCCAGTTGGCCCCCATCATCTTGATCCCTACTACAAGATGAAATTTGGATGGTACAGTCCCACCGTGGTTACTCAAGATGGGTATTACGATATCCCTGATACTGAGACCAATCCTGTAGCATTTATCCTCCACGATCCATCACATGGTACAGACGAGTACTTCATGGTAGAGAACCGCTTTAGGGGAACTTCATATGACAACACAGATGACCTAATTGGACCCATGGTTCCCCCACTGCCTCCAGCTACAGAAGCGTCAGATATCCCGGACCAGGGCCTGCTGATTTGGCATGTGGACGAGACACGGGATTGGGATGGTGATACCACGGGTGGATATCCGAAGGTTAACCTAACCCGCCGTGGACTCACCGATAATACCGCAGCCTTCAACGGAGCAGATCCGGCTTACTACGACTTCTACGACGGTTCCTCGCCACTGGATGCCAAGTGGTACACGGGAACGAACAGCAAGTGCGGGGTCTGGGCGGTATCGGATGCAGGTCCAAATATGCGTGCTTGGTTTGATGTGCCTGGTCCCGGCATACTCCAGGAGCTATTGACTGATTCTGCCTCTGCCATTCCTGGATTTCCGGGAACCCTTACAGTGAGACTTGTGAACACGGGAGACGCCACGGATACGTTTTCCTTGTCGGTGGTGAGTCTTCCCGGCGATTTGACGGCCACTGCACCAGGTCCAGTCAGCCTCGGCTCCAAGGCTTCCACAAATGTGGACTTTCTCGTGACTCCTGTTAGGCACTGGACAACAGCCCCAGGCATCAGAACCTTTAAACTCAGAGTTGAGAGTGACACAAATCCATCTGTGTTTACGGAAATTGATGCAACCCTGGAGGTCCTTCCCTTCGGCGAACCTCATATCTCAATCCCAATAAACTTCGCTGAAATCGATCCGGGAATGACGGCGACGTACAGCATTGATTTGACAAATGAGGGGAACGTTGTGGATGCCATGAGCCTTTCCTTCACAGGCGTAGACTTCGGCTCGGCCTATGAAGCCTATCCAACCGCCATCGATATCTCTTGGGTTTCCTTTACTCCTTCTGCTCCATCCGCCATTCCCGGAGGCTCGACAACAAGCACATTAAGTATCACGGTACCTTGGGATTGGGCGGCAATGGAGGACGCCACTTATGATTTCACCGTCACAGCCACGAGTTCAATTACACCTGACAGCGACTCAGCAACTGGTCAGTTGTTAGTTCACGCCACGCCCTTAAGCATGATGTTCTGGGTGAAGGGCGAGATTGCAAATTTGCTCTCGGACGTGGATGCACTGCCTCCCTCTGATGTGAGGGACGGTTTGCGTGACAAGGCAACAGCGGCCCTGAATAAGATCAACCAGTCCATTGAAAGGTACCTCTTGGGAGATGATCCCCCTGCAAGCAACCTGTTCAGAACCACGAAGAATATGATGAAGGCGTTCCTTCATCTTCTGGACGCTCAGAGAGGCAAGACCTTGACTGCGGCTCAGGCTGACGATCTGGCCATGAAGGCGCAAAAGATAAGAGATGACATCGACGCTATACTCCTGGTTATTTGATGCGAGCCTACCTTAAGTCCCACCCTAGTTGGATAGTGATCCACTTATTATGGTTGGCCATTTGCCGGGCTCCAAGAGTACTTAAAATAAATGCAAACCACATGCAATACCTATCAAATCTAAATACCCATCGCAACTATCTCATTCAAATCGTAAATCTTCAATGGAATTTTCTTCTTTATCGAGCTGTATTTAAAATTCAGATAACACATAGGGCAAGAAGTTACCAAAGCCTCAACCCCAAGGGGCAACACTTCCTTAGACAGCTTCCTCTCTGCGATTTCTAGGGCCATATTCGGCTTCAATGAGGGTAAGCCGCCTCCACCACCGCAGCAGCTTGCGAACTGCCTGTTTCTCTCCATCTCCACAAGCTC
>JAZGAR010000202.1:0-20746 GCA_036475875.1 Thermoplasmata archaeon | reverse complement strand
CTCCTCGACAAGATTATAGAATATATTCTCGGTTTACCAGACGAATGCTTCAAGAACAATGCCGAACAGAGAAAGAATGCCCTTGTAAATAAGTTGGAAGAAGTCAGACAGATGATGATCGATGGGGATTACCAGGGCGCCATAGACAAGTTGACAAACGATATCAGGCCAAAAATGGACGGTGAGGGTAAAAACGACTGGATAATATGCAAAAATGCCCAGCAGGATCTTACACGGATGATAGACCAGCTTATCGAATACCTAGAATCATTGTTGTAAAAACTTTATGGCATATTTTCACGCCCCAATCAGCCAGCGTTGTAATCGTTCAGAGATTTTACCTCTACTATCCCCTTTCTAGAGCTTTTTATGGCCTCAATAGCGGCACATGCTGAGGGGATGGTGGTTATAAAAGGGATGATCAACTCCACAGCCAACCTTCTCATCAAATGGCCATCTCTTTTTGGGCCACCCCCCGGCTTGGGTGTATTGATGATGAGGTCAATCTTCCCCCTTCTCATCAAATCCAGGGCATCTGGGGAGTGGTGTTCATTGATCGTAAACACAGTCTCAGCCGGAATACCGTTCTCTCTAAGATATGTTGCTGTTCCTTTAGTTGCAACTAATTTAAAACCAAGATTTCTCAGCTCCCTTGCGATGGGTAACACTTTGGGCTTGTCCTCATCGTTGACGGTTACATACGCTGTACCGTCAGTCACGAACTTGCCTTCCGCTGAGAGAACAGCCTTATAATATGCGGTGCCGAAATTCGGGCCGAGGCCCATGACCTCTCCTGTGGATTTCATCTCCGGCGTGAGTATCGCATCCACACCAGGAAGTTTCAGAAAAGGAAATACAGGTGCCTTGACACAGACATGCTTGATATCCATCCCATTTGTGAAGCCCAATTCCTTCAGGGTATGCCCGGTCATTATCTTGGTTGCCAGCTTTGCCAAGGGCACGCCGATCGCCTTGGAAACAAAAGGCACGGTTCTCGAGGCTCTTGGATTTGCTTCCAAGACCTGGACACCGCCGTTTTGAACCGCAAATTGTATGTTCAACAGCCCCACCACTTTCAATGCCAGGGCGATTTTCCTGGTGTAATCCTTGACGGTTGAAAGGATTTTTGGAGAGAGGGTTTGAGAAGGGATGACACAGAAGGAATCGCCTGAATGCACCCCTGCTTCCTCAATATGCTCCATGATCGCCCCTATAAACAGATCCTTACCATCGCAAACCGCATCCACATCGATCTCGATGGCATTGTTCAAGAATTTATCCACAAGGATAGGATGTGCCTTTGATACCTTTTGGGCATGGCCCATATAGTATTCGAGCTCCTCCTCGTCATGTACTATCTCCATAGCCCTTCCGCCCAGCACATAGGAGGGCCTGACAAGCACTGGGTATCCTATCTCCTTTGCAATATGCTTGACCTCATTAAAGGAATGGCCGGTGCCACCTTTGGGTTGTGGAACGCCCGATTTTCTCATCAGAGCCCCGAATTTCTTTCTGTCCTCAGCCATATCTATGGCTTTTGAAGAGGTGCCGAGAATCTTCGTCTTTAAGGTTTTATCTGAAGAAAACGCTTCTTGGAGAGGAGCGGCTAGATTTATCGAAGTTTGCCCTCCAAATTGAAGTATTATACCATATGGTTTTTCCTTTTCTATGATGTTCATTACATCCTCGAAGGTCAGGGGTTCGAAGTAGAGCTTGTCTGAAATGTCATAATCCGTGGACACGGTCTCCGGATTGTTGTTCACCATTATCGCTTCGATGCCCTCCTCCCTCAATGTCAACACGGCATGCACACAAGAATAATCGAACTCAATGCCTTGACCTATCCTTATAGGGCCGCTCCCCACTATAACCACTTTCTTTTTCCCGCTAGGAACGCTCTCACACTGCGATGCATAGGTGGAATAGTAATAGGGCGTCTTGGCCTCGAACTCAGCAGCACAAGTGTCAACCATCTTGTAGGCTGGCATTATGTTATATGATTGGCGTAGCTTTCTCACCCTTTGCTCAGTCTCATTTGTCAGGAGAGAGAGGTATGCATCTGAGAAACCGAGCTTTTTCGCGACTCTGAGCAATTCAGGCTTCAATCCTTCTTTTTTAATACTTTCTTCTACATTCAGTATATTCTTTATCTTTCTTATGAAATAGGGGTCGTAGCCGCTGAGTTTTGCTATTTTATCGGACTTAAAACCCCGCCTCAGCGCCTCTGCTATGGCGAACAACCTCGTGTCAGTTGGGTTCTTCATCTCTTCGATAAGAGCATCATTATCCCAATCAAGCGTTTCAAGGCCCATTTTGTCTATCTCCAGCGATCTTATGGCCTTCAAGAGGCTCTCCTCTACACTCCGCCCGATGGCCATGACCTCGCCTGTGGACTTCATCTGGGTGCCGATGCGCTTGTCAGCAGTAATGAACTTATCAAATGGCCAGCGTGGGATTTTCATGATCACATAATCCAAAGTCGGCTCGAAGGATGCATAGGTCTTGCCTGTGATGGAGTTCGGAATCTCGTCCAATCTCAGGCCCACAGCTATTTTTGCAGCTACTCTCGCAATTGGGTAACCTGTTGCCTTGGAAGCCAGTGCACTTGAGCGGCTCACTCTTGGATTGACCTCGATAACTCGATAATCGCCTGTATCATGATTCAGCGCGAATTGAATATTGCATCCGCCTTCTATCTTCAAAGCCCGGATGATTTTTAAGGCGGCGGAGCGCAGCATTTGGTGGTCCTCATCGCTGAGCGTCTGAGCAGGAGCGATGACGATGCTCTCACCGGTATGAATCCCCATGGCATCCAGGTTTTCCATGTTGCATACCGTTATGCAGGTGTCTTGCGAATCTCGCATCACCTCGTATTCGTACTCCTTCCACCCAAGAACACTTTCCTCCACCAGCACCTGATGGATTCTCGAGTAGACCAAACCCCTTCCAACCACAGCTTCCAAATCCTCCCTGTTATGGGCAATTCCCCCGCCAGTTCCGCCAAGGGTGTATGCCGGCCTGATAAGAACCGGAAAGCCTCCTATTTCATTTATGGTTTCTAGTGCTTCCTCTATCGAGCCACAAGCACGACTTCTGGGCACAGGTTCATCTATCCTGTGCATCAAATCTCTAAACAGATCCCTGTCTTCTGCTGTAGCGATAGCTTCCAGTTGTGTACCCAAAAGCTCAACACCGTGTTTCTCAAGAACACCACTTTCTGCAAGCTCACTGCACATGTTCAATGCGGTCTGCCCCCCCATGCCTGAGAGGATTCCGTCTGGCCCTTCCTTTTCTATGATTTTTTCTATGAATTGCAGGGTGAGGGGCTCGATGTATATCGTATCTGCAATCTCCATATCTGTTTGTATCGTTGCGGGGTTGGAGTTCACTAGCACGGTCTTGTAACCCTCTTCTCTCATGGATTGACAGGCCTGAGAACCTGAGAAGTCGAACTCTGCTGCCTGGCCGATTATTATTGGGCCTGAACCTATTATCATGATCTTTTCAAGGTCTTTTCGTTTTGGAAATTCAACCACCTTTCCCCTTTCCTTTCATCATGCTCATGAATTCATCGAACATCTGTCCACTATCCTTTGGACCTGGTGACGCTTCAGGATGGTACTGCACCGAAAATATTGGTAGAGAAGAGTGCTTCATGCCCTCTATGGTGTCGTCGTTCACGTTGAAGTGGGTGAATTTCAGATCCTCGATGGGCGTTGGTTTGACAGCGAAACCATGATTCTGCGAGGTTATGTAAACCCTCCCACTCTCCACATCCTTAACAGGTTGATTTCCACCGCGATGACCGAACTTGAGTTTGAAGGTCTCGGCACCAAAAACAAGGGACAGGATCTGATGTCCCAAGCAGATGCCCATTATTGGGAAATCCCCCGAGACTTCTTTCAGCGTTTTTACGGTTGTTGCTTTAATATCGGGATGTGCTGGATCCCCTGGGCCGTTGGAAATCAAGATGCCATCTGGCTTCAATTCGTAGATTTTACGGGATGTTATTTTGTAGGGCACCTGTACAACGTTGCATCTGGCAAGTAAGGACCGGATAATGTTCCTTTTCACTCCACAATCTATGAGGACAACAGTGTATTTCCCCCTCCCTTTGTGGCTTTTTGGTTCCTTGCAGGAGACCTCGTCCACTAGATTCCTGGTTGTGGGGTGGGGCATCTCGTTTACTTTTTTCTTCAAGAAATCGATATCTATCCCATCATCGTAAGTGGCAAGAGCGGCCTTCACGGTGCCGTGTTTCCTTATTTTGATGGTCAACGCCCTCGTATCGATTTCTGCTATGCCTGGCACATCATATTCCCCCAAAAAATCGGAAAGGGTCTTGTTATTGAATCGATGACTTGGAAAGTCGCATTGCTCGCTCACCACGAATCCTTCCGGCTGAATTCTGTCCGATTCAAAATTCAACTCGTTTACACCATAGTTGCCGATCAAGGGGAAGGTCATCATCAGAATCTGACCTTTGTAAGAAGGGTCTGTCAAAGACTCCTGATAACCTGTCATGTTGGTATTGAATACAAGTTCTCCAAAAACGGTTTTCTTTGCTCCGAATCCTTTGCCCTCAACGCAGGTGCCATCCTCTAATACCAACAACGCCTTCATTCAATTGACCTTTCCCGTATTGTAAACTTGGGATATGAAGTTTGCGTGACAGTTCATGGCGATGTGATGTTGTTCATCCATGATTCCATTTTCATCTATTGAACAGCAAATTTTTATAGTGGGACAGAAAAAAAAATCTAGGAAATTTGAGATACACAAAATAGCCCCAATTACCAAAACTTAAATATCCCCACCAACCATTAGGGATATGTCTAACTTAAAATAAGAGGGGGAGAACATGTCTTTAGACCTGGATTTGAAGAAATTAAGGCACGGCACCGAGCTGCTTAAAAGAGGCTTTGCAAAGATGCAGAAGGGCGGCGTGATTATGGATGTCACAAATTCCGAGCAGGCAGGCATTGCAGAGAGTACTGGAGCAGTGGCGGTTATGGCTTTGGAAAGGGTCCCAGCAGATATACGCTCAGCTGGAGGAGTGGCGAGAATGGCAGACCCCTTGATAATCCAACAGATAATGGACACCGTCACGATCCCGGTCATGGCAAAGGTGAGAATAGGTCATTTCGTGGAGGCGCAGGTTTTGGAGTCGTTAGGCGTGGATATGATGGACGAGTCTGAGGTTCTTACCCCTGCTGATCCGTTCTACCATGTGGACAAGAATAAATTCACCGTGCCCTTCGTCTGCGGTGCAAGGAACTTGGGCGAGGCTCTAAGAAGGATCAAAGAAGGAGCTGCAATGATCCGAACAAAAGGCGAGGCAGGCACAGGCAATGTCATCGAAGCTGTAAGGCATCAAAGGCTGATTTCGGGGGAGATTAGGGAGCTCAAAGGCAAAAATCACGAGGAGATGACATCCATTGCCAGAAAGATCGAGGCCCCTTTAGAGCTTGTTAAAGAGGTGGCAGAGCTACAAAGATTGCCAGTGGTGAACTTCGCGGCCGGAGGAATAGCCACTCCTGCAGACGCTGCTATGATGATGCAGTTGGGCGTTGATGGAGTCTTTGTAGGTTCAGGCATATTCAAGTCCTCGGATCCTGAAACGAGGGCAAAGGCGATAGTGGAGGCCGTGACACATTTCGATGATCCGAAAGTTATAGCTGAGGTTTCCAAAGGACTAGGCGAAGCCATGAAGGGCATCGAGATCAGCGATATCCCGAAGGAGCAGAGACTTCAGGAGAGAGGATGGTAGCCAAGATTACCCTTCACATAGAGAATGAGGATGTAAAACAATTATTGCTTATCAATTTTAACAAATACGATACCCTCCATCCAAAAACCTGACAATACCGATTAAAGGAAAAAATATTTAAGGAGAAGGCCAATATGCTAATTCTCATCCATATCCCTAGGAGAGGCAAAATCATGGAAAAGTTAAAGGTTGCTGCTTTGTTGGCGCTGCTACTGATTCTTAACATTGCCATCTCAGGCTGTTTCGAGGAGGAAGCGAAGAAGGAAAAGCCAATAGAACTTGAACTGGTGGGCAGTTCGCATAAAATCTATGCTGGAGATTCTACGACCTATGTGATTATAGTTAAGAACAATCGGGACGGGAATGATACGATCACTCTCTCGATTGGGGACAAACCCTCTGGATGGGAAGTAACACTTAACCAAACCACAATCAACCCGACAAAAAAGGCCTCCTTCGGCATATTCCTCTGGGTAAATGCCTCTTCGGATGCTGCAAAAGGGGACCATAAGGTCAGAATCGAGGCCGTTTCAGAGCTAGATGATACAAAGGATTCCATATCGATAACGACCAAGGTGATAGGTGAAGACGGAAAAAGGGTTCTTCTAGGGGATAAAGTAAAGGTTGACTATCTCGGATATCTGGTAGATTTTAGAATTTTCGATACCTCCATAGAGGACATCGCAAGAAACATAGCCATTAAAAAAACACCGGATTTCCTAGCTCGGCCTTCATACGAACATTTCAAAGTCTACGTTGGTCCAACAGATCCAGATCCAATAGACGAATACGGAACCGCTGTGGAAGGATTCTGGGAGGCGATCGTAGGAATGAAGGTTGGACAGTCCAAAACCGTGGTACTACCCCCGTCCAAGGCCTATGGCATGTATGCGAACGCCACATTGAATCTTACCGAGGAAGTTCTTATGTTGGAAAGCATGACTTTTGATGAGTTTGATGAGAATTACATCGAAAAACCCCTGGAAGGTGTGGTCATGAGGCATCACTTCTGGGGCTGGAACATAAGCATCGATTATGCCAACGAAAGTGAGGATGTGGTGAGGATACTCAACGAACCATATTTGAATCAAACCATAAACCCTTACGGCTGGGATTCAGAGGTCATATACAAGAACCAATCAGACAATGGCGGTGAGGGCAGGATTCTTGTAAGACATCACGTGGGGGTTGGTATGCAAGGAGTCTATCAAAATCGCAGCGCTGAGGTGAAGGCTATAGAGGAGGATCAAATAAAATTGGAATACAATATAAGTTCCCATGAGCTCGGTGATTTGGACCTCATATTTGACATCACTCTTATAGATATCCTTGATTAACATAAGGCTTTGAATCAATGATAATATCCTAATTTTCAGTGGGAAACTTATAGAAACAATCATATATGATGAAGCGCTTAGGAACGGAATACCTGATTTACTGGCATATCCGACCAAAAGAGGAATGAGAATGGTGAACGTTTATGATGTCCCTGCAGATCCCCTCATAACTAAACTCGCTGAGAGGCTGAGAAGCGAAGGTAATATAAGGCCACCCGAGTGGGCCGATTACGTGAAAACAGGAGTGCACAAGGAAAAAGCACCGAGTCAGGATGACTGGTGGTATCAAAGGATAGCGGCCATACTCAGAAAAGTCTATGTGAAAGGTCCTATAGGTGTAATCAGACTAAGCGCAAAGTTCGGCGGAAAGGTGGATCGAGGTTCAAAGCCTTATAGAGCGAGAAAGGGAAGCAGATCCATAACGAGAACTGCACTGAAACAATTGGAAGAGCTGGACTATGTTGTAAACGAGAAAGGCAGAGGAAGGATGATTTCGCCCCAAGGAAGATCTCTTTTGGATAATATCTCTAACGAGGTATTCAAAGGACTAGTTAAGGATAAAGTGGAACTCTCTAAGTATTGAAAAGGCAAGTGGTTCCAATGGATGAGGATGAGGAATTGGAGGCCATAAGAAAGAAAAAAATCGAAGGACTCCAGTTGCAGGCACAACAGCAAGCAGCACTGGAGGAACAGCAACGCCTCATCGAGGGGCAGAGGAAGATGATAATGAGACAGATCCTAACTCCAACGGCAAGGGAGAGGTTAGGCAGATTGAGGACTGCACGGCCCGAATTGGTCTCAAATATCGAGGATCAGCTTATAGCACTGGTAAGGGCAGGGCGAGTGACGGGCCAAATAAATGACGATGAGCTTCGAAAACTCTTGAGCGCGTTCATACCAAAGAAAAGGGAAATTAGAATCGAAAGGAGATGAGGTTTAAGATGGCGAAGAACAAACCATTTGGCAAGAAGTTAAGGCTGATTGCGGCCACAAAAAGAAATCGCAGAGTACCGACATGGGTGATGATGAAAACTAACAGAAAGTTCGCAAGACACCCGAAGCGGCATACTTGGCGAAGTTCTAAGCTGAGAAGATAATGGGGGGTGAAAAACGATGCCAGAGGAAGAAGAGGAAGAGCACATATTCACAGTGCCATTATCCAAGTGTAAGAACCTGCCTAGGCCCAAGCGGGCAAAAGTTGCGATGGCGACGCTAAAATCTTATATTGGGTCGCATATGAAGGTTCCAGAGAAGGATGTTTGGGTGGATGTTAGTGTCAATGAGAGTATATGGGCGAGGGGGATGAAAAAACCGCCGTCAAGACTTCGTGTGAAGGCTATAAAATTCGAGGATGGATTGGTCGAAGTATCCATACTCGAGGAATGATTTTCAAAATCAAGTTAGGTAGGGTTTTTTTGCTCAGGAAACTGGATATCAATAGCAATCCATACATAGGTGTTTACTGTCACGCGAACGAAGAATTTGCCATCGTACCGCCCGAGTTTTCAAAGAACATGATATCGCAGATTGAGGAGGGTCTAGATGTAGAGGTGGTCAAGACCACGATTGCAAACTCCTCGCTTATAGGAGTGCTTGTATGCTCCAATTCTCATGGCATAGTCGTGACGAATTTTACTGAGGATAGGGAACTAAAGGCTTTGAAAGGTAGGTTCAATATACTTTACATAACGGATGTATTGAATGCTGTGGGAAATAACATACTTGCTAATGATAGATTCGCATTTGTTCATCCTGATATCAAAAAGGAGACAATTGCAAAAATCGAGGATACACTGAACGTGAAGGTTCTAAGGGGAAAAATAGCAGGACAAAAAACAGTGGGTGCGACGGGTGTTGTGACAAATAAAGGTCTATTGTGCCATCCTCACGCCGTAAAGTATGAACTGGACCTTTTGAAGAAAAGGTTTGAAGTGAGCGCGGACATAGGAACCGCGAACTACGGTGTTCCGCTGGTGGGGGCGTGCATGATCGCAAATACAAAAGGGGCAATAGTTGGATCGACCACAACACCTATTGAGCTGGGAAGGATAGAAGAAGCGCTAGGACTTTAGGTCAGGGATTTTCACGAAGTGGGGATTTATAGAGTGAAGATCCAAACCTCCAATTTTTCTGGTAAATCTTCTTTCTCAAAATCTATCTCGTTTCCAACTCTCACTATGCTGTCTTCGTTCACATCCTCAAGAAAAGGATCCACAGGTTTTATTGAAAGTGAAAGTCCTCCTACTCTGTAATGCATTGGTATTGCGACATTGGGCTTGATAGCATTTATGACCTCCCATGCGTGCTTCGGGCCTATTGTAAACACGTTTCCCACAGGAACGAAGAGGATATCCACTTTGCCGAGCTTATGAAGAATGCCATCATCAAGCAAATGCCCTAAATCACCAAGATGACAAAAATTTACACCATCTGCCGTAAATTTGAACAGTATATTATCACCGCGTTTAGTGCCGAGAGAATCGTCATGATATGACCTCACGCCTTTGATTTTCACTCCGTTTCTTGTGGTGTTGATTTCCCTGATAAAAATCTTTGTATTGCGTCCTTCGACTGCCTTAGGATAATTATGATCAAAATGGTCGTGGCTGATCAAGATTATATCAGCCTTGGTGTGTGGCGGTTTTATGCCTATTGACTTCCCATCATGAGGGTCTGTTACTATCGTCACTCTATCGCCTATTTCAAAACATGCATGACCATGCCAGCGGATTTTTATACGACTCCCCCCATCTCTTAAGGTAATGTATTATGAGTATATAATTTCTGCGATAGTGATTTTATTGTCTTTCAACGAAATTGAGGACTAAATTTATAGAATAATATCCATTAAACCTATATATTTATATACCACAACAGACCTAAAACGTAATGTATATACAAAAGAGTTGAGGTATTATTTCGCCATTAATGGATGGAAAACCAGGTAAATAGGTTAAAATATTAAATTCTAGGTTCCTCTTGCAGGGGGTTAGGATGTTACCAAAATTCAAAACCATAAAAAAAGGGAAATGCATTGTTGCGTTGACCTTCTTTCTGTTGCTTTTTTGCATTAGCCTTTCCCAATTTCCTTTTTACGGTAAGGCCGATGAACCCCTGGTAGCTTCCATAGGATCGGAGATATACACAGCCATATGGACTTTTGATAATGCAGAGGATTTCAACGCAACAGAAACCATTATAGACAACAGCGAGGTGATTTTACGATCATACAACTACAATTGGAATCAGGCATCGAAAAAGGATTTTGAAAAGGGGATAGAAAACGATGTTACCATCACCCAAAAACCAAGTAAACCAGAGATATATTCATCTGAATTTGAGTCTGGGGACGAGGGTTGGGAGCATGGAAAATTAAGTGGAGCGAAGGATGAATGGCAGCATGGAGATGTATCAGAGATTCCAGCTTTTATCGGTTCCCATGATCCCGGTAGCCACGTATGGGGCACGAATTTAAGTGGCAAATACGATGATAGCGGTGGCCAAGCGAGCGATTATTTTTTAAGATCACCATTAATAAATCTGAGCGATTCTATGAGCACTGAGATGAGATTTTGGCATTACTATGACTTTGAAAGTGATACCAATATAAACGATGGAGGAATTATCGAGATATCGATCGATAATGGTGCAAATTGGGTACAGATATTTCCCAAAACAGGTTATGATGGCCAGATAGAAGACCCCGACAACCCACTCCATGACCCGGTTGATCCAGCGTATTGTTTCGCGGGAAACAGCTCTGCCTGGGTGGAAGAGAGGTTTGATTTATCTCCATATGATGGTACCCAGAATTTCTACGTTAGATTCCGTTTTGCAACCAATGGCCAAGTATCTGATTATGGCTGGTACATTGACAATATCAATATCACAAGCACAACTATCAGTGAAGGAGAAGTGGAGCTTGGTTCCAGGAATATCGGAATAGGTAACCCCCCTAATAACGTGAAACAAAGACCGGAAAATGTGACCATTATCGATCCAAATAATCCTGTTGATCATGATGGTGTATTGACTGAATGGACGGTTTTCATAGCCAATATTACAACACCCGCCCAAGGTAAGATGAAGATATTTAGAGAGGTGGGAGGGGAGTTTATTTGGGTAGGAGAAACGGATTTCGAGGATGTCGTCAATGGCGAAAACACATTCACCTCTTCAATCGATGTCAAAGCTGGCGATTATATAGGCTGGTACGGTGTGAATGCAAACATTTACGCTGACTCCACTTTCTCTCCGTCCGCATTTTCCAAGGATGGAAATATTTACGAGGATTCTCCAAATTCGAGCTGGACACCAATAAACTTCACTATATCTATATCAGCGGATGGACAATTTAGAAATCCTGTGGGCACCCTAACGTCCCAAGTTTTTGATGCTGGTTCCCCTGCAATATGGGAGGAGATAAGTTGGAGTGAAGACATTTCAAGCCCTGGTGTTGATATCGTACTGTATACTAGAACCGGAAACGACCCGGATCCGACACCCAGTTCTTGGAGCCCCTGGTCATCCGACCTCACAAATCCGATCCGCTCTACGATCCAGAGCCCGAATGGTCAGTACATCCAGTTCATGGCGAACCTCACTACAACACAGCAGCCTTACACCCCAACGCTTTTCAATGTTTCCATTTCCTATAGAAAATACTCTCCTTACGGAGAAGTTGAAACCAACGACCTCATCCCTGACGGGGTGGTGCAATGGATTGATTTATCAGCGAATGAGAATCTGGTCGGACAGTATATAACATATAATTATTCATTGGACTCGGGTGAAACCTGGCATCCTATTTCTGAGGACGACGATTTAACCTCTGTGAGCGTTCTCGAGGGTAAAATAAGGCTCAAGGTGAGCCTTTCAACGAAAGACACCACTATCTCACCGCTGATCGGTGAAATGAGCCTTACCTACTCATCTGCAACCCCTGACATGGGACTGTTCATAGAGGTTGATAAAAATGATGTAAAACCAGGCGATACGGTTTCTTACAACATTTGGTACGATAACAGAGACATTGGAGATGCAAAAGATGTCCTCATAACACTTGAGTTGGACCCAAATGTGAGCTATTGGAGTGATACAAGCCCAATTCCCCCCACTATCGAGGGGGGGAATGTAATAAAATGGCACTTCCCCATAGTAAACCCGGGAAACAGAACCTTTATTGTGGAGGCGAAGGTAGAGGGAATAAAAGAGGAGACAACAATATCAATGTTTGCAGTTCTAAATTACACAGACCTTGGTGGAAACAGTTATAAGGAGGTGATTTCCAACACGATAACGATAAAAGCCACTGCTCCACAAGATTTCCTTGCTTACTATCTTTTATTAGTTGTGATAATAGCTATCATTCTTATTTCATCTGCACTTCTGATACGGCGCAGGTATAAGGTATTGGAGGAGAGAATTTCGTTAGAGGATGTGGAAAAAGGGATAGGATGTTTGATCATGGAGGAGAACCCAACCAAGAGTTATACCATTTTCTCTGACTTTATCGACGAAGGTCATAAAGGATTGTGCATAACTAGAACATTCCCGGGAAGGGTTATATCAAACTATTCATTTGAGGGAGTGTCAATATTATGGTTGAGCAGAGCTAGAGATGAAAACAACATCCTACCCACCAACCTTAGTGCATTATTGCGCTCTGCACGGGACTTCATGGAGGCGAACAAAGAGGCTGTGATCTTGTTAGATGGGTTAGAGTACTTGATGGTCCATAACGATTTCCAAAGGGTGCTCAAATTGGTTCATGGCCTTAACGAACTCACAGCCATTAACGATGCAAGGCTCATTATTCCGTTAAATCCCGTCGCCTTGGACAAGGACAAGGTCGCCATACTCAAAAGAGACTTGAAAATGCTGGGTTGAGGTAGGCTGTCAAGATCATTTCTGCAGGGGGATTTTCATGCACTTTCAAAAGCCAGAGCCATGATACCATAACACTTGGATAACCTTAAAATAACAAAAACTCTGTGTGTGGGGATATGTCAGCTCCAAAGAGAGGAATATTGATCACGATAGAGGGCATAGATGGCGTGGGCAAGACCACACAGGCAAAGATGCTGGCTGAATATTTGAGTGGAAAGGGATACGAAGTTGCCAAGCTTAGAGAACCTACAAAAGGTTTTTGGGGCGAGAAGTTAAGGGATCTTACCAAACATGGAAGAAACATCATTCCAAAAGAAGAGTGCAAGTGGTTTTTAAAGGACAGAATGGAGGATGTACAGAACAATATAAATCCAGCGTTGGACCAGGGAAAGATAGTGGTCATGGACAGATATTATTATTCGAACATGGCGTATCAGGCCGCTCTGGGCCTGGACATGGAAAGAATCCAAGAGGAAAACGAGAAGTTCGCGCCAAGGCCTGATCTGACCCTAATATTGGATGTTCCCCCTGAGATAGGCTTGGCAAGAATAACAGACAGTAGGAAAGAGGAACTGAATTACTTCGAAACATTGGATTACCAAGCCAAGGTCAGAAAGCTGTTTCTGAGCATGAGAAATTACGATAATGTGCAGATTTTGGATGGAAATAGGGGCATCGAGGAGATTCAGGAGGATATCAGGAAGATTGTGAGGAATATTCTCGGCGGGGGAAATTAAGCCGTATAAAGTTTACCCACTCATTCTAATCCTCTTCTTCCTCGACCTTTTTCTTCATTTCGTTAAGTCTGTTCAACGCATCCAAGGGTGTCATTTCATTCAAATCCAATTTTTTTATGTCCTCTACAACAGGATGAGGAACTGGATTCGGCTCAAAGAGTATGAGCTGCGTAAGTTTTCTCTTTGTAGGGAAAACATCTTTAACCGAGCTCTTTGAGACTCCGCCACTTGTTTCGTCACTGACTCTCACTATGTTCTCTTCCTCAATGGTTTTCAGAACCTCGTTAGCTCTGTTTATCACATCAGAAGGCAAGCCTGCAAGCTTCGCCACCTCGATGCCGTAACTTTTATTCGTCCCGCCAGGCACCACCTTTCTCAGAAATATTATACCGTCCTTGTCCTCTTTTATCGCTATATTGTAGTTCACCACGCCATCATAAATTTCAGCCAGCTCCGTGAGATTGTGGTAGTGCGTCGCGAACAATGTCTTGGCTCCGATTTTGTTTTTGTTGTGAATGTACTCCGCCACAGCCCAGGCTATGCTCAGCCCGTCGAAGGTGCTCGTACCCCTCCCGATCTCGTCCAATATTATCAGGCTTTTTTGGGTGGCTGTGTTGAGAATATTTGCCAGCTCGTTCATCTCGACCATGAATGTGCTCCGACCCCGAGTCAAATCATCGAATGCCCCTACACGAGTAAAGATCCTGTCCACTAACCCCATGGATACAGATTTAGCCGGAACGAAACTCCCCATCTGTGCCATTATGGTTATCAATGCCACCTGGCGCATGTAGGTGGACTTGCCTGCCATGTTAGGGCCGGTGAGTATTATCAGCCTGTTATATCCACAGTCTAGGTGGACATCGTTTGGTATAAAGGCTGAATACAAAGCCTGCTCGACTACAGGATGTCTGCCCTCTTTAAGAACTATCTCGTCACCTTCATTTACCTCTGGCTTCACATAGTTGTTGTTGACCGCCACCTTTGCAAAAGCAACCAAGCAATCCAGCTCTGAGATGGCCTTTGCTGTGGTTTTTATCTCGGATGAATGCTCTGCTACACTCTCCCTAACCTCGGTGAAGAGCTCGTATTCCAATGCGTTCATCTTCTCCTCGCAACTGAGTATCAGAGATTCCTTCTCTTTTAATTCGGGTGTGATGAACCTCTCGGAATTCGCCAGGGTCTGCTTTCTTATGTAATCTTGCGGCACATGCGATAAATTTGCCTTTGTCACCACTATATAATAGCCAAAAACCTTGTTATAACCCACCCTCAGAGATTTTATGCCCGTTCTCTTTCTCTCCCCCTTCTCCAATTTGCTGACCCAATTTTTACCTCCTCTAGCAATTTCCCTTAGTTCGTCGAGCTTTTCATTGAATCCGGTTTTTATGAGCCCTCCCTCTCTAACCGTCAATGGTGGTTCATCGATAATGGCCTTCTGAATAAGTTCAACCACCTCTTTAATCTCATGTATATCTTGGCTTAATCTTCTGAGCAAAGCAGATTTCGGCTGGCTTTCTATCAGAACCTTTTTAATCTCAGGAATGAGCTTCAAAGACTCCTTTAGGGCTATCAAATCCCTTGCATTGGCACTGCCGTAAACAATTCTGCTCATGAGGCGTTCCATATCTCTCAGGTTCCCAAGGAAATCCCTCAAATCCTGTCTAAGAAAGGTATTGTTAAAAAGCTCTTCAACAGCGTTGTGTCGCATCTTGATTTGGCCTACCCTCATTAGAGGCTGATTCAGCCATTTGCGCATAGTTCTGCTGCCCATAGGTGTAGCGGTTTTATCCAAAATTTCGAGCATGGTTCCTTGCGAGGTTCCGTCTCTCACATTTCGCAGGATCTCAAGATTACGAAGGGTTGTAGAATCCAAAATCATATAATCTGCCGTTGAATAGGTGCTTAAAACGTCGATATGGCTCAGGCTGGCCTTTTGTGTTTCTTGGAGATAGCTTAATACCGCACCGGAAGCTTGGATTGAAAGCGGCAAGGATTCACAGCCCATACCTTCCAAGCTGATGGTTTTGAAATGCGATATCAGGGTTTGATAAGCTCTATCCTGATGGAAGTGTTCATCACCGTATTCGGTGATAAGGATGTTCTTGTCAACGTCACCTATCAATTTGAGAATAGCTTTGTCCTTGCTCAGACTCTCCGGTAAGATGCACTCTGCAGGCGCAAAACGCATGATCTCGGTTTTCAGTTTGGGGTTCAAATTCTCTCCTTCCAAATGTGTGGTAAAAAACTCTCCTGTGGACACGTCCACAAATGCTATGCCAAAGCCCTCGGCACTTTTGGTTATTGATATCAGAAAATTATTGCTCTTTTCGTCGAGCATGCCACTTTCAAGCACCGTCCCAGGAGTCACGAGTCTTACCACTTCCCTCTTTACTATCCCTATCGCAACTTTCGGGTCTTCCACCTGCTCGCAAATCGCCACTTTATAACCTTTTTTTATGAGTCTCCCAAGGTAAGGCTCCAGGGCGTGATATGGGATGCCTGCAAGAGGTATTCTCTTTTCAGCCCCTTTGCTCCTCGAGGTTAAAGCTATGTCTAGTTCCTTCGAAACCAGCTTCGCATCATCGTAGAAAGTCTCATAGAAATCTCCCATTCGAAAGAAAAGAATGCTGTCTTTATAATCGTTCTTGATTCGGTTGTACTGTTGCATCATAGGCGAAGTTCTTGCCAAAACACTCCCCACCGATCTATCATATATGCGAATTATCGCACAAATTGCCTCAAAATAATGTATCTGCCCCGAGTATTAAAATATATCGATGTGATTTTGGCATAAGTGTTTTTTTCATTAACTAGACGCTATCCTTGCCAGCTTCCATATGAGGAAAGTTTATGATGAAAGTCCTTCCTTTCCCCACCTCGCTTTCCACCAGAATCGGGGCGTTATGCTTCTTAAGGATCTTGGAAATAGCGTACATCCTCAGCCCCATCTCCGTCTTTTCATATCCTTTACGCATTCCTTCACCTTCAAGTGTAGAGGAGGGATCGAACATCCAGCTTAGTTGCTCGTTTGGGATTTCTAGCCCTTCGTCCTTAAATATAACTTGGACATTGCCATTCGATTTCCTGGTTGAGATATGAATCTTGCCGTTACCATCCATGACCTCGAGAGAATTTGTAATGAGGTATATGATCGCCTGCTGCAATTCATCTTGGTTTCCCTCTATCTTTGGAATGGGATTCAGATCTATTGCGATCTTTACCTTTTCGAATTTCTCATTGTGACTCATTATGTTCAAGGATGTTTTGATGATATCGTTCAAGTCGATGGGTTCCATCACATAACCAGATGGGCTCCGAGAAGAACGTGCCAGAGAGCACAAGATTTGAATTATTCGAGTGGCCGAATCTATAATCTCCTTCGAATAGAGGCGAATCTTTAAGGGATCTTCCTCATCCATTATCGCCTCTGCATAGCTTAATACACCTCCAAGGGGGTTGTCCATCTCATGTTCAATTGCCGAGACGAAAGACTCTACGTTTCTCAATTTTTTAGAGACGCTTGGCTCTTCTTCAGTCCTCTTTTTCCCAGTTATGTCCCTCGCTATAAGAATGGAGCCTATCAATTCCTCCTTTGAATCGTAAAATGGAGAGCATGAAATCAGGGTCGTAACCCCCGAACTCTCATCATGGATTTCCTCTGAAAAAATCTTCCCGGTCTCGAAAATTTTCTTATGGATACAGCCGTGTATAGGGCTATCTGTATCGTGGAAAACCTCACAGCACTTCTTTCCTATCAGTTCTTCAGGTTCAGTGTTTAATTTTCCAGCAAGAGCCGCGTTGACTCTCAGGATTCTGTTATCCTTGCTTATTACGGTTATCAATTCGCTAATTGAGTTAAAAACATTTTCCCATTCCATCTCTGCTGGTGTTTTTTCCTCAGGAGGATTTGTAGTGTCAACCGCGTGGTCTATGGGGTCGGATATGGTAGTTGACACCCTGTTATCCTCCCGAGCCAAAGCGGTCGATTCTCCGTTTGCTTGGAGAACTTCCTTAGGGGAGATATCGCTTCCAAAATAAATCCCGCCGATTATTTTATTCTCAATATTTTTCACAGGTCCTGTGCACCATGATATTAGGCGTTCATCACCGTTTTTTGTTATTATTTTCGTCTCGATGTTGTAACTGGGTTTATCTTGGTTTACCTTATAGAATATTTTGGTGGTCACGTCTCTATACTCTTCTGCTATAAGTAGCGGAAGGAAGCTCTTTCCCATGGCCTCCTCATAAGAATAGCCTGTTATCCTTTCCGCTTCATTATTGAAGATCATTATATTTCCTTGAAGATTGATGCCGATAATCATACTTGGGGCGTTCTTGATGATTTTCTCTAAAAGCTCCTTTAGCTTTCTTATGCTCTCATCAAATCCCTTTTTATCCACATCTTGCGTATTGGAATCATTTTCTTCTTCACTCGTGTTATCACCTATATCTTTGACATAAATGCTCTGTTTTGCGCATAACCTTACATTATCACTTTTGATTTCAAACGCGATCTAACCCTATCCATTCGCGTATCTCAGGGTTCTTTACAAGTTCATTTCTTACCAGATCAACTATTACATACAATTAAAATAAATCATTGGGAAGTATATATACAATTTTTCTCATAAATATCAAAAATAAATATCAAAATTGAGAAATTGTATTATGATAACATACCTGCGTTAACGAAAATTCCTTATGCAAGTAACTCTTTATCAGCCATATGAGCGCTGCCATATATGATGCGCATGTCCATTTTGGGCCTTCAACGCAATGGGTGCCTTACATCAACCCCGAGGTGTCAATAGAGGATGTGTTGAGAGAGATGGAAGGTCACAACATCAAAAGGTCGATAGCCTTTCCGAATCCTCATGTAGGGGATAAATACCCCAAGCTCAATGATATGGTTGCAAAGGCAGATAGAACATATCCATCAAAAATCATCGGATTTGGTAGGGTGGATCCGCGTAGAGGTGAGGAGGCTGTTTCGGAAATAACCCGTATCCATGAATTGGGATTGAGGGGCGTGAAGCTGCATCCGTATGTGGAATGCTTTCGGCCGGATCATCCGTTCTTTGATGGATTTTTCGGCACGATCAATGAATTGGACATGATCATATTGATTCATACAGGTACCTTGTTCTCCTCGCCAGGTTATATCAAGCAGGTCTTGAAAAAATATCCTGATATGAAGGTGATCCTTGGCCATCTACAGGAGGGCTGCATATCCTTAATGAGAGATTATGAAAATGTTTATTCAGACACCTCAGGCTGCAGGGTCCATCTTTTGGAGCATGCCTCTGAAAGTTGCGAGGACAAGATAATGTTCGGCTCGGATTACCCTTACCTCAACCACAGGGTGCAGATGGAGGTGGTTTCGGCGGCTGAGATTTCTGAAAAGAGCAGAAATAAGATATTTGCTGGGAATTTTGAGAGGCTTTTCCCCACCCTACCATAACCAACAAATATCCTCCTTTCCACAACTACGCAGATGTTAGAAGGGCTTGCAGGGAAGGTTCAAACCTATGCTGTGTATATCGCCGTTGTCGAGAATTTCTGATTACCTTATGGTAAGTCAAGGTTACTGGCTACATTCCAAAGTTCAAGAGGTGTAGATTGTCCCGTTGTAATTGTGAAGAACCACTGGTCCGTTAGATGCCACTGGTCTATTGACCAGTGGTTCTTCACATGATTGATATATACTGACTTATCAATGTACGAAAATACACCTATTCGTACATCTTGATGAATATAAAATACTAGGCAGGAACAGATAAACTTATATATAACATTAGTGTTATAGAACACTGGTGTTAGTATGAAGCCCATTAAGTTCTCCTTTGGAAGACCTGTACTCCCAGAAAACTTGTATGATAGGAAAAAAGAGATTGACAGAATCATGATGCGATTGTCCACGATAAGGGATGGTGTAAAAAATGATGTCGTGCTTGTTGGACCAAGACGTGTAGGGAAGTCATCAATAATAGCTTATTTGGGAAGGGAATTATCCAAAGAGGACATCCTACCTATAAAAATGGATTGCGAAGGTCTGGATTTGGTGGCCTTCTTGAAAGTATATGGAAATGCGATTGCTAATGCAGAAATCCAAGCCATGGGACTAATGGAGAGGTTCAGCGGACGATTAAAAAAAGGCTTTTCCGAGGCCTTATCTACTATGTCAGAGGCCATTGGGAGGATTAGGGCAGTGGAGGTCGGTACCTCATTGGAAGAATTCCTTAAATTTAGAGTTGAGTTTGATAAAACTACATTCCATAAATCACCTATAAAAAGGGAGATTGAATCGCTCTTCGATCGAACCGTAGATTTACCTAACAATTTGAACAAAAAATGCGTTGTTTTGTTCGATGAATTCCAAGATACGGCAACGTATTCACTTTCAAGAGGAGGCTTTCATGCTAACTTCCGAAGTAAGATGAATGATCATAAAAATGTTGCTTATCTCTACACTGGGAGCGCAATTGGAATGATGAACTCCATCTTCAGTGATCCCAGTAATCCTCTTGCGGGGGCTGCGGAGATGATTTATATTGACCCTTTTGATAAAAAGACGAGTGTGTCATTTTTAAGAACCCGATTCAAAGAAGCGGGAAGAAAAATTTCGGAGAAAACTGCACAGTCTGTTTACAAAAAAGTAGGAGGTTTTCCTTTATATCTTAATTGGATTGGTCTTAGAGTTTGTGACTTTGTAGATGAGAACCGGTGTGTAACGAAGACAGTCTTAAAGAAGGTGTTCGAAGAAATTCCCTCTCCTCGCAATCCAATTTACCATATGATAGAAAAGCAATTGGTGAAATTGGGTCTGAAAACAAGGAACGTGATGCTCTGCATAGCCGAAGGTTACAGTATTCCATCTGAAATTGCAAGGGAATCCAATGTCAAGAATGTTTATGTGTATTTGGAAAGGTTGCAGAAGTATGGTTTAGTGCGAAAAAAAGATGGCCGATATATACTAATCGACCCAATTATCACTGAACATCTCAAGGTAT
>JAZGAR010000201.1:0-2634 GCA_036475875.1 Thermoplasmata archaeon | reverse complement strand
AGGAAGAAAAGCCTTGTTTATCGATGCCCACAACTGCGCAAAAAGAGGCGTGGGATGCATCTATTTCGGTTCAAGGAAAGCGTATGAGCTCATCGACTTGACAGAAAAGGCCGCGAAGAAAGCTGAGGAGAGTGTGGGAGAGGGATTAAAAATAGGCTACGCCCAGAAGACGGGATATGAAACCGAAAAAGGAATTGGTAACAATGGGATTCAAGTTCTGGTGGTGGAGACAAATAGTCAAAAAGCAGCTTATATCCTCTTCGATGGTAACAATATGATGATGGGACTGAGAGAGGAGATAATCCAGGCTTTAGGAGACCTGGTGGATGATGCCGAGGTCCTCACTACAGACAATCATGCTGTAAACGCCACAATAGGTGGATTCAATCCGGTTGGTCTGAGGATGGACAATGAAGAAATAATAAAAGACGTTTCGGCGCTCATAAAAACAGCCTTGAGTGATCTGGAAGAAGTCGAGGTTGGGATGATCACTGGCTTGGCAAGAGATATAAGCGTCTTCGGCCATGAAAACGTTGCCCGTCTTAGCTCTACTGTGAATTCCACAATAGCGATACTTAAAATCACAACCTTCATATCCCTGCTTTTCGCTGTGGTGGCGTCCGCTTTGCTCTTTTTACTGGTGCGGGGCAACGTTTGGTAAATTTCTTTCTTCACTGTGATGAAGGTGGTGGCTAATCCTCATCCGTATCAATTACCTCTTGGGCTGTGTTTTTTTTTTTGGTCGGTGCGTGCGCCTTGGTCTCTGATGGTGCCACTTCTTTTTCCAACTCCCTTTCGATGGTTTCAAGCTGTTTTCTTATCTCACCCGGTTTTGGAATCTCGCCCAGTACATCCTCGGCCTTTCCAACCATCTTTTCAAGATCGGCATAGGTGATTGGTGTGACTTCTGGCGTCTTCCTGCTCACGCCTATGTAATCCGATGCACCTTCTATCAGCCGGGTCAGCTCGAACGGGAATATTATCTTCGTGGCCTGACCATCACCTAAGCTCTTCACCGCATCTATGGAAAGCACGGTCAAGGCCTTCTGATCCAAAGGTGCGGCACCAATGGCCAATATACGCAACTTCTGCGCCTCACCCTGTCCCTCCAGGATGGTGGCAAGCCTCTGTCCCTCTGCCTCCAGAACCTTGGACTGCCTTAAACCCTCCGCCTGTAGAATTCTGGAACGCTTGTCTCCCTCGGCAACCAAGATGGCAGATCTCTTCTGTCCCTCAGCCCTGAGAATCGCTGCCCTTCGCTCTCTCTCCGCGGAGGTCTGTTCCTCCATTGCTGCCTTTACGGGGCCGACAGGATCGACCTCTCTGATCTCCACTGCATCGACCTTCACACCCCAGGCGTCGGTTGCGGTGTCGAGTATGTCCCGAAGCTTTAAATTTATCATCTCCCTGTTATACAGGACCTCGTCCAGTTCCATCTCGCCTATTGCAGACCTAAGCGTCGTCTGAGCCAAAAATACAGTAGCCTGGCGGTAATTCTGGACCTCGTAATAGGCCTTGTAAGGGTCAACAACTTTGATATATATCACTGCATCCACATTCGTTGGCGAGTTGTCCTTCGTGATGACCTCCTGTCTTGCCACATCCATGGTCTGAAGCCTCAAATCCATCACCGTTACCCTGGTTATCATTGGCTTGACAAGATGAAAACCAGGATCTAACAACCCCTTATAAGATCCCAGAACCTCGACCAAACCCTTCTGATAAGGTCGTATGATTCTAATTCCGCTGGCTATGACAATCACTATCGCTATCAAAAGTATAACAGCTAGCCCTATCCACACTCCTTCAATTCCTTCTGGCATATCTTCACATCCTTAAACCTCAACTTTTTCTCTTTTCTTTTCCATAATGGTTTCTTCTCCTTTGATCTCCTCGACTATCACATGCACACCTTCCCAATCCACAACCTTTACCATGGCTCCTTTTGGTATATTGATTTCAGCTGTGGCGCTCCAGATCTGATTCTTTATTTTGACCTTGCCGTGAAGGCTATGCGGTTCGATGTCCATTGTCACGATCCCTCTCTTACCGACGTTGGATTCGGTTATGGTGGTTGCGGTGGGTTGCGGCTTACCCAATTTTCTGTAGAACATAACCGTGCCTAACATCGAGCCTGCAGTTATCAAAGCCACGATTACAGGAGACCAAGGAGTGTCAAGTATATATGGAAAGAATATTCCGACGATACCCATAGCTATGAAAGCAGTGCCTATCACGCCGATAAAGAAACCAGGGGTAGCCACCTCTGCTATTATCAACAGAATACCGACTATCAGTAAAGCGAATCCAACAGTTTCTGGTTCCATTTACTTCCCCCACAAGGTAACTATCTATGGATATTTGTAGTTTTCTTACGGGAATTTCCATTCATCATAACCCTGATTCTCGGATATAAAGGTTGTGTGGGGTTTCCCAGGGAATGCCTAAGTAGGCAGAGAATGTGAAGAGTCTTTTGATTTTCATCATCACTTTTGTTTCATGGGTGAGCCAAGGGGGCAATAGATGGCGGGTATAGGTCGGGTGGAGGGGCATTGGATGCCCTTAGGCTTAAGATATCAACTTGTGTAAACATAACCTGAGGGCGAAGTGGCCCATGAATCGATCATGTAGAAC
>JAZGAR010000200.1:0-15436 GCA_036475875.1 Thermoplasmata archaeon | reverse complement strand
ATCCCAATGATCACTAGCAAAGCGAGGCGAGTTTTCACACCTTCGGCCTGGGTACAAGACCACATCTTTGCACTATCTCGGGAACCTTGCTCTCCCACGCGATGGCCATTACATGCACACCTTTGATGCCCTCTATGGTTTTCAGGTGCTCGATGGTCTCGACAGCCTGCGTTAATCCCTCTGCTTTTGGGTCCTCTGCCTTGGACAATCGATCGATTATTTCCTGGGAGATGGTGATGCCCGAGACGAACTTGTTTATGAATTTTGCACCTTTTGCGGATTTCAAGGGCGTGACGCCACCTAAAATGTAAACCTGCTGGTGCAGTCCCTGGGCTCTGACCTCGGCCATGAATTTTTCGAACTTCTCCATATCATAGATAACCTGGGTTTGTATGAAGTCCGTTCCGGCCTTGATCTTCTTAGCCAGCCTCCTCACCCTGTATTCGAAGGGATCAGCAAAAGGATTCACTGCGGCACCTATGAACATTCGAGGCTCGACCTTGATCTCATCACCGTTTATGAACTTCTTCTCGTCCCTCATGTTCTTGACTGCCTGAATGAGCTGCGTGGAATCGATATCGAACACGTTCTTAGCTGTCGGATGGTTCCCAAAGCTCTGATGATCGCCCGATAAACAGAGTATGTTCTTGATGCCCAGAGCCGCTGCTCCCAGAATATCGCTTTGAAGGGCTATCCTGTTCCTGTCCCTGACCACCATCTGCATAACTGGTTCTAATCCCTCGTCCATGAGTAACCTGGCTGCAGCGATGCTGGATAATCGCACAATAGATGTTTGATTGTCTGTAAGATTCACCGCATCAACATTTCCCTTCATGTATACGGCTTTCTTCTTGATGTTCCCAGGATCTGCGCTCTTTGGGGGCCCTACCTCGCTCGTCACTGCGAACTTTCCAGCTTCTAGCACCTTTTCTAGATTGCTTGCGGCCTTCATTTTCCTCCCTCCTTTGCAGTTTCTTTTTGATCGCCCCCTTTATCACTCTCTCTCCTGTCATCTATTATCAGGTACTCCCGCACCATTTTTCTCGGCCCGCCATGTCCTGCGAAAGTCCAGTCTTTGGGCGGTGTAATTTCGTCCATGATATCGAGCCTCCCAAGTGCTTTTAGTCTGTCGTAAATAAGTTGCCATCCGCAATCTATTTCCTTGTTCACCTCGCATTTGCCGTTCTGTGAGCCGCCGCAAGGACCGTTGAGCATGCTTTTGGAGCATCTCACGATGGGGCAAATACCCGCGGTTTTATCCAGTACGCAGTTTCCGCATCCGCCGCACATCTCCATGAAAATCCCCTGCTCTTTTGGCATGCCATAAAATGTGGTATTAACGCCTGGAAGCACGATCTGATTTGGAAAGAACTCCGTAATAGTTTGAGGGCCAACACCGCACGCCAATGAAAGCACGCAATCGTTTTTGTCCATCTTTTCAATAAGTTTTTGCACAAATTCCTTCTCGCACTGCCTCTCGACGCTGGCTTCTTCTATGCTTTGTTTCCTGCCATCCATCTTATTTTTTAAACGAAGTGCTGAGGCCAATATGCCCACCTCCTTCTCACCGCCGGTATGGCATACGGCGACACAGGTGTTACACCCGATGACCAATACGGATTCAAAGTCAGCTGTCATCTTGCTGATCTCTTCGATGGACTTCTGCTCTCCTACTATCATGTTACATCACTCTCCCTTTTGGGTGTGGGACCCAATTTTTTTATTCTCTCTGTCATCTCTTTGGTCAAATCTGCGAACCTTTGGCCCATTGCAGCCGAGAGATTGTACATTTCCAGCCTCTCTCCACCAATACCCACCTCATCCAGGATTTTTTTGGTGTAGTTCACCTTTTTCTTTGCCTTGATATTCCCGTTGATGAAGTGGCAACTGCCTTCCTCACATCCCGCAACGATAACACCATCAGCACCTTCCAGAAATGCTCTCAGAAGATATACAATATCCACCTTGCCTGTGCAAGGGATTTTTAGTATATTGATGTTGGTTGGATACTGCAATCTCATGGAGCCAGCAAGGTCTGCGGCGGCATAAGAACAATAATGACAGCAAAATGCCACGATCTTGGGATCGAAATCTGCATGCTCGGCCTTTTTTGTTGGCTCGACCCTTTCCTCGGGTTTTGCTTTTTGGGCTTTCTCGGCCATGGTATCGTTCATCTATGCCCCCCCTACAAACAATGCCTTGCTCTTGGCAAGTATCTGTTCATCTGTGTAGTGTCTCAATTGGATCGCCTTCACAGGACATTCGGTGGCGCAGATTCCGCAGCCCTGACATTCCGCCACGTTAATCTCGGCTACTCCCTGCTCGTTGATCTTCGGAACATAGTACGGACAGGTCCTAACACAAGTTAGGCATGCAACGCATTTTGCTGCCTCCACCTCGGATATCACCCCGCCCACCTGAAGATATTCCTTGGAAAGCACGGTGCAGGCCCTTGCCACCGCCCCTTCTGCCTGGGAAATCGATTCGTTCATGAACTTTGGAGAGTGCGCCAATCCACAGAGGAACATTCCCTCCGTGGCGAAATCAACTGGTCGCAGCTTCATATGAGCCTCCAAAAAGAAACCGTCCCTGGAAAGGGGAACCTTAAGCATCTGAGACAATTTCGGGTTGTCGGTATGAGGGAGTATCGCCGAACTTAGGACCAGTATATCAGGTTGCAACGTCAATTCTTCCCCTAGAACAGGGTCCTTTACAACAACGCGAAGCTTTCCATCCTCTGTTGTGTCAACCTTTGGCTTATTCTCATCATCGTACCGAATGAACTTAACACCCGCATGGGAAGCCTCTGCATAATACCCTTCCCTGAAACCGTAGGTTCTCATGTCCTTGAAGAGGATGTAAATCTCGGAATTGGGGGATCTCTCCTTCAAGGAAAGTGCGTTTTTCACGGCATGGGTGCAGCACACCCTACTGCAATACGGTCTCTCTTCATTTCTTGAGCCAACGCATTGTATCATAACTACCTTCTCGGATGCAATATCACCTTTTGCCAATTTTTCTTCCAGCTCCTGCTGCGTCATTATGTTGTCGTGCTTTCCGTACATGTATTCCTTTGGTTTGTATTCCACTCCTCCAGTTGCTACGATGATGGTGCCAACATTGACATTTATTTCCTCTTTACCCTTGTTTATCGTAATATTGAAATTGCCTATATGTCCCTCAACATTTGTAATTTCGGAATTGGTATGCACATGTATTTTTTTGTTATTCTGGATTTTTGGAATCACCCCTTTCAGATGCTCCTGCACATTCTCTCCCTCGAGGGTAAGGAAAAGATTTTGCAGGTTTCCTCCCAAATGAGGCTCTTTCTCCACGAGATACGCCTCGTAACCCTGGGCAGCAAGTTCTAAAGCCGCAGTCATACCGCTTAATCCCCCTCCGATGATCAAGCCAGCTTGCGTAACCTTGATTTTTGATTTGTGTAATGGCCTGAGCAATCTGGCGTTTGCCACACCCATTCTAACAAGGTCCTTTGATTTTTGGGTGGCACGGTCAGGCTCCTTGGCATGAACCCATGAGCATTGGTCCCTGATATTTGCCATTTCGAATAGATATGGGTTGAGTTCTGCCTCCCGTACAGTTTTCTGGAACAAGGGCTCGTGGGTCCTGGGCGAACATGCTGAAACCACGACTCTGTTGAGGTTATGCTCCTTGATCTTTTCCTTTATGATATCCTGCGTGTCCTGGGAGCAGCTGTACAGATTTTCATCTGCATAGACCACATTGGGCAGAGTCTTGGCATATTCCACCACGCTGGGAACATCCACAACCCCCGCGATGTTGATTCCGCAGTGACACACGAACACACCGATTCTGGGCTCCTCCAAAACCACATCCTTCTCAGGTGGTAGGTCTTCAATTTGTGGGAGCCTTTTTCCCTCAGAAGAAATGAGGGCGGAGGCCTTTGCCGCTGCACCTGAAGCTTGAGCCACGCTATCAGGAATGTCCTTTGGCTCGGAAAATGCGCCTCCAACGAACACTCCTGGCTTTGTGCTATTTAGAGGGTGGAATGTGGAGGTATTACAAAAACCGTAATCGTTGAGCTCAATTCCCAAGGCCTGGGCCAGTTTCTCGGCATACTTGGGCTTTCCTATACCGTTGGAAAGCACCACGAAATCGAATTTTTCCCCTTTTAATTCCCCTTTTTCATCCACTATATTCAGGATCAGGTTTTTATTCCCCTCTTCCTGGATATTAGCGACCCTGCATCTTGTGAATTTTATGCCCATGTTCTGGGCTCTTTCATAATAGGAATCGAACTCCTTTCCAAAGGCCCTTATGTCCATGTGAAATATGGTAATCTCCAGATCGGGGGAATGCTCCTTTGCTATGATCGCCTCCTTGATTGCGTACATGCAGCAAACGGCGGAGCAGTATTCCATTCCTCGATTCCTGTCCCTTGAGCCAACGCATTGAATGAAGGCTATGTTTTTCGGATCCTCACGATCTGAGAGCCTCTTGATATGTCCGCTAAATGGTCCTGAAGCGCTCAATATGCGCTCGAATTCCAAGGCTGTGATGACATTATCATAGATTTCATAGCCATACTCATTTCTTATATACGGATCGATGTGATCATAACCTGGAGAAACCATTATCGAACGGACATTCAGAGTGATTTTTTCATCCTGTTGTTCAAAATCTATTGCACCCCTCATGCAGGCCTTCTCGCACAGCCTGCACTTCCCCTTTACAAGATAAATGCAGTGTTCCTTATCGATGGAATATATCAGGGGAACGGCTTGTGGGAAAGGTGTGTAGACCGCCTTCCTCTTCATCAATCCCAAATCGAACTCGCTTTCCACCTTTTTGGGGCATTTTTCTGCACAGGCACCGCAACCGGTACATTTTTCATCATCAACATAACGTGCATGTTTCAGGACCTTAACCTTGAAATTACCTTCCTCTCCATTACACTCCACGACCTCGGAGTTGACCAGCATCTTTATATTTTTATGCCTTCCCGCCTCCACTAGTTTCGGGGAGAGAATACACATGGAGCAGTCGTTTGTGGGGAAGGTCTTGTCCAATTGTCCCATTCTTCCCCCTATGGAAGGAGTTCTCTCCACGATGTATGTTTTGATTCCTGAATCAGCTAGATCAAGTGCGGCCTGCACCCCTGCGATTCCCCCTCCTATCACCAGTACCGTGTTGTCATTATCAGTCACTACATATCCCCTCTAAGATCTCATTATCTTCTCGTGGATGGCCTTTGAGGCCTTCTTACCAGCCCCCATGGCGGAGATGACAGTGGCTGCGCCCGTTACTATGTCACCACCTGCCCACACGTTATCCTTGGTGGTCTTTCCTGTTTCCTCATCTGCAACCAGGGTTCCCCACTTCGTGGTATCCAGTCCCGGGGTGGTTGCAGGTACCAACGGGTTGGGTCTGTTTCCTATGGCGACCACAACCACATCAATATCTATTATGAATTCACTATCCTCTATCGGAATTGGTCTTCTCCTTCCACTATCGTCAGGCTCTCCAAGCTCCATCTGAATACATTCCATCGCACTGACCCAGCCTCTTTTATTGGCATGATATTTCACAGGAGCCGTCAGGAACTTGAATATGATGCCTTCCTCCATTGCATTCTCAGCCTCCTCTGCTCTTGCTGGAAGCTCTTCTTGGGATCTTCTGTAAACTATGTAAACCTCCTCGGCACCTAGCCTCAGGGCGCATCTTGCGGAATCCATGGCCACATTGCCACCACCGACAATGGCCACCCTTTTCCCCACTTGAATAGGGGTATCGTAGGTAGGGAAGAGATAGGCCTTCATGAGATTGATTCTGGTCAGGAATTCATTGGCAGAGTAGATGCCGTTTAGGTTCTCTCCAGGTATCTTCATGAAAATAGGCAGTCCTGCACCTGTTCCTAGAAAGACGGCTTCGTAGCCATCCTTAAAAAGTTCGTCCACAAGTGCTATTTTACCGATCACGGAGTCGAGGTTTATTTCAACGCCCAAGGATCTTACATACTCCACTTCCGACTGGACGACTCCTTTGGGCAGCCTGAATTCAGGTATTCCGTACATGAGCACTCCACCGGCCACATGTAAAGCTTCGAAGATTGTAACATCATGACCTAGCTTCGCAAGATCGGCTGCAACGGTAAGACCTGCAGGACCTGAACCGACAACCGCCACCTTTTTGCCTGTGGCCTTTGCGGATTCCGCTTGCCCCATCTCGTCTTTATGAGCAAGTTCCCAATCTGCAACATATCTTTCCAATCTTCCGATGGCAACAGGCGCTTTCTTTTTACCCAGTGTGCAGACATCCTCACATTGAGTTTCCTGGGGACATACCCTGCCGCAAATACCTGGTAGGGCGTTCTTTTCCTTCAGTTCACGTACTGCCTCAACCATGTTATCTTCACGGAGCGCGAGGATGAACTCTGGGATGTTGACCTCTACAGGGCATCCCTCCGTGCAGTTCCTTTTCTTGCACTGGATGCATCGATTCGCCTCCTCTATCGCCATTTCATGGGTGTATCCCTTGGCCACCTCATTGAAATTCTTGGATCTTTCCTCCGGCGTTTGCTTGGGCATGGAAACCCTGTTTAAATTCAACTTCGCCATACTTTGGCTCCTTTGCTCATTTTTCTCTGAATCCATCATAGGAAAGTGCGGCAAGCCTCTCCTCGGGCAGGTACATGCGTTTTCGCGAGACTATAAGATCCCAGTCCACCTCATGGCCATCGAATTCAGGACCGTCGACACATGCGAACCTGGTTTTGCCTCCAACCTCCGCACGGCAGCACCCGCACATGCCGGTACCGTCGACCATAATGGATGATAGCAAGACCATGGTTTTGATACCATAGGGTTTTGTAATCTCTGATATTTTTTGCATTGTAATTTCCGCCACACTCCACGCCACAACCCGATCCACCTTATTCTTTTCCAAAATCTCTTTGATAAAACCCATACCTTGATGGCCCTGGGATCCATCGTCGGTGGTTATGTGGAATTCTTTGCTTATGACCTTCATCTCATCTTTGTAGATCAAAAGATCCTTATTCCTTGCCCCCACAATACCGATTATTTCATTTTTGGAATCACGCAGAGCTTTTGCCAGGAAATGGATGCCTGGAACCATGACCCCGCCACCGAAACAAAGGACGGTTCCAAATTTCTTGATTTCTGACGGTTCGCCCAGAGGACCCACAACATTGAGTATACTATCGCCTTCATTGAGATTTCCCAAATGTTTGCTGCTTTTACCCACCTCGTTGAATGCGATCTTTATCGTTCCGCAGGTTGTGTCTGCATCGCAAACCGTGATGGGAAACCGCTCTCCCTCCTCATCGACTCTGATTATAACAAACTGTCCCGGCTTTGCCTTTGCAGCCAACCTTGGTGCCTCTATTTCAAACTGCTTGATTTTCGGAGCCATTTCCTTTTTTAGGACTATCTTATACATCTTCATTCTCCTTTTTTTGTTTGTTCTGATTGAGAGCGTATTTTTTCCACAAAGCTTACCAATTTAGAATTGAAATTCCCAGGGTCCCTTGGCGAGATTACGTGCATCTCGAACCTATCCAAGAGATCGAGATTTTTTAAAACATTCAACATTGCAGAGGCATTGGCATCGTACGTGCCTCTCCCTTCCTTGGACTTGCAGTCCTCTTCCGAACATATAAAGGCAATGACGCCATCAAAGCCGCCGGAAAGCGCCCCCAAAACCAAAGAGGGATCAAGTCCGTTCGCACATGGCACCTCAACGATCTGTGCGTTATCTGAAGCCTCACATTGTGTCTTGTCAAGTGCAGAGAACTCGGACCATTGACAGCAGAAAACTAAAACCGCAGATGTTGCACCCTCGGACTTCATCTTCTCTGGGGAAGCTTGATAATTCTGTATTGCCTGTGAAGATGATTTGAATTCAAAACCTCTTAGCTGAATTGCCATATGGGGACATACCAAGGCGCATGCGCCACATCCGTTGCATTTCTCAAGAACAATTCTTGGAGTGGAAAGTTCCTCGAGTTCAATTGCATCGTATGGACAGATAAAACTGCATTTGTCGCAGCCCACGCATTCCTCGGTGAAGTACAGTGCCTTTTGCGGATTTTTAATAATCTGAATCGTACCGTCCTCAAATCCCAACGTTTTCAGTATTTCGGAGCTTCGCATGACGTTCTTTTGGGAAACCTCGGAACCTCGTTCCATTCGACAGAAATTCTCATCACACTGTACGATGATGATGTTTTTGAGACCTTGATACATGGCCTGCAAATAGAATTCAACCGGAATACGTCCTACGCAGGGAAGACGAAGAGGAATGAACTTTTCTATATTCTGTTCCTTTAAAACATCCAATATCTCGCATGATTGGGGACTAGATCCTCTGCACATGACAACAAGATCATCAGTGCCCAGCTTTTCCTTTTCATCTCTAATATGTTCAACAAGGGCTTTTGTATTGTAATATTTTATCTCTATATTATATTCTGGACATACCCCCGCACAGATTCCGCACAGCTGGCATTTGTTCAGGTCAATTGCTATTTTATTTTCGTCATCATAAAAAATGGCTTCAAAGGGACAGGACCTCACACATGTTAGGCACTTGGCGCATCTTAATCTCAGAATTTCTATTGGTGGTTCTAGGGATGCGACGAGGGTTACTTTACTCTCTATTTCGGTCACTTTATCTCTCCCCAATAAATTCGATTATTCACTGACCATGGCAGAGTCTCGCTCCCATTTCTTGTTTGCCCATTCCTGCAAGGTAGCAATCTGCTCATCGGTCATGTGCCTGAATCTACCCTGCAGTGTTAGGTAGTCTTTTACAGGTGTCATCTTGGGCTTTTTGTTTATGGTTACCTTGCCATCCTCTGCCTCGTAGAGAGTCCATAGCCCGCAGTCCACAGCCATCTTGGCGATCTCTACAGTCTTTGCTGTGTCGAACCTCCATCCTGTTGGACACGGGGCAAATATCTGAAGGTACCTAAAGCCCTTTTTATCCCTTGCCTTCTCCAGCTTCCTGAGCATATCGGCGGGATGGCCGATACTGGCTGTTGCAACGTATGGAACATCATGTGCTATCATGATCCTGGGAATATCCTTCTTATAGCGTTCCTTTCCTGCGATCTTACTGCCTACTGGTGTTGTTGTGGTCCAAGCCCCGTGGGGTGTGGAGCCACTTCTTTGGATTCCCGTGTTCATATACGCTTCGTTGTCGTAACAGATGTAGATAATATCCTCGTTTCTCTCCGCGGCGCCCGATAATGCTTGAATTCCTATGTCCGCTGTACCTCCATCTCCTGCGAAGGCCACGACATTGACATCGCCCTTTCCCAATCTCTTTAGTGCTCTTTTTATCCCTGCAGCGCATACCGCCGAGTTTTCGAAAAGAACGTGCAGATATGGTACCTTAAATGCATCAAGGGGATACGTTGCCCCGAAAACCAAAAGGCAGTTTGCCGGGAAATAGCACACAGTGTTCGGACCGAACACCTTCATTGCCGAACGAACCATAATGGGGCATCCGCAGCCAGGACACGCAGTGTGGCCAGGGGTGAACAATTCCTCATCAGTTAGGTCCTTCATTTTTATGGCTATGGTTCCACCCCCCTTGTCCCGATCCAGACAACATCCTTTTTCGCCTTTCCCTCCGTTGCAGCCTCTAAAGTTCTGTCGAACATGAGTCTTACATCATTGGCCATGACATCCCTTCCGCCCAATCCTGCAAGGAAGTTGATCACAGGGATATTGTAGCCGTATAAAGCGCACCGTGCGTCGATCCAAGAAGGACCTCCAGTTCCAAAGGAGATTGCCCTGTCATAAACTCCAATTGCCTTGGTCTTCTCAGCTATTTTTCTTATGAGGTCGGTGGGATAGGGTCTGAAGAATCTGAGCTTCACAAGGCCCACCTTTTTTCCTTTTTCTCGGTATTCATCAACGATGGGTCTTGCCGTAGAGGTTACAGTGCCGAGAGTTATCAGTATCGCGTCGGCATCATCCGTCTTGTATTCCTCGATCATTCCGTGATAATCCCTTTGGAATTTCTTGGCGAAATCTGCATTGACCCCTTCAACAATCTCCCTGGCATTGTTCATGCTCTCCTCTGTCTGGTACCTTATCTCCTGTATGTACTCGGGCGGAGAGAATGAACCTATTATCATCGGGTCCTCAGGCCAAAGTCTCGCATGCTCTGGTTTGTACTTCGGAAGGAATTCGTCCACCTTCTCCTGATCTGGAAACTCAACTGGCTCCACCGTGTGGGATAGGATAAAAGCATCAAGGTTCACCATCATAGGTAAAAGAACCTTCTTGTTCTCCGCGATCTTGTAGGCCTGAATCACCATGTCCAGCACCTCTTGATTGCTCTCAATGTAGCACTGCAACCAACCAGTGTCCCTCTGGGGCATGGTGTCGTTATGCTCTGCCCAGATTCCGATCGGTCCCGCCACCGTCCTGTTCACCACGGGCATCACGATAGGCAAATGTGCAGAGCCAGCTATGAACAGCACCTCGTGCATCAAAGCCAGACCTTGGGATGCTGTGGCAGTGAAAGTTCTGACCCCTGTTGCGGATGCAGCGACACAGGCGCTCATTGCAGAATGCTCGCTCTCCACCCTCATGAACTCAGCATCGAGCAGACCGTCGTTAATGAACTCAGACGCATGCTCCACGATGAAGGTCTGTGGGGTAATAGGATACGCAGCGATCAGATCAACCCTCGAGAGCAATGCCCCGTAAGCTGCAGCGTAGTTTCCTGTGACCATTCTTTTCTTACCCATTTCAATCCCTCACCATTTCAATCGCATCCTTGGGACATTCGTTTTCACAGATTCCGCATCCTTTGCAGTAGTCAAAGTCAAACTCCATGAATTCCTTTTTATCGTAAATACATCCCTCTGGGCAGTAGAACCAGCAGAACCTGCACATGTTGCATTTCTCTTTGTCATAAACGGGTTTAAAAGTTCTCCAACTCCCCGTCTTATTGTCAACGAAACTTCCCGGACCCACGAGCCCGGAATCGGTTTTCATGGGTCTTGTTGCGGCACCAAGAGGCAGTTCCTTGTAGGTTGGTAGCCATTGTTTCTTTTCCTCGAATTTCCTCTCACCTTTGCAGGTGCCTACATCTGTTCTATCGTATGCCGTCCTCGCAGCCTTGGCGTTTTTCTCGCCCAGTTCCTCTCCTATTCTATGACCGAATATATCCCTGATGCCCTCCTCGATGGACTCGATTTTAACCTCGCCAGTTGTTTTTGCAAAGGCGCCGAGTATGGCGCTGTTGGTGATTGGTACCCCTAAAACTTCCAAGGCCACGGTGGTTGCGTCCACAACGCCTGTTTTGACAGAAACTCCAAGATCCAGCTCCTTCGGTTTCTTGGTGCTGTTCACAACCGCTGTGCCATCCTCTTTCAAACCTTGGGTTACATTCACGAGTTCGATTAGTCTGTCGTCCAAAACCACCACGTAATTCGGCTCGTATATTTGGGTCTTTGTGTAAATCCTTTCTTTGTCAACCCTCGTGAAGGCCAGGACAGGTGCACCTCTTCTTTCGGCACCGAAAAAAGGGAATGCAACCGCGTAATTTCCCTCGATAAAAGCGGCACTTGCAAGGGCCTGGGCAGCCATTACAGCCCCTTGGCCTCCTCTCCCATGGAACCTAACTTCGAACATGTGTTTTTTCTCCCCCCTTTGGGTAAAATCCCGTATATTGTACTGAACTATAAATATTATGGAGAAGATGCATTTTAAAGGGACCGGAGATGGAATTCAAGCATTCAATCGTTTTGAGAAGTGAATAGGACTGAGATTTGATGGAAAAAGGAGGGTGCCCCCAATCCCTTAGGAGGAAAAATATTCGGGTCAGATAGCCGCGATAAATTTTTGCGAGGAAGGGTGGGGATTGGGGGGGATGTGAATTGGATTTCAAAGCATTTATGTCTTTCGATAAAACATGACGGTCTGCTCTCCCCTCCCTCCGCTCTCTCCTCCTCGTGCGAAAGGGGATTTGGGTGAAGGTGAAGGCAAATATGGAGGTGAACACATGGGGAAGTGCCTGTAAAAAAATCTTTTCAAGGCATTTTTCTGGGATACCGGGAGGCGATCTCGCGCCGCTCCTTATTACCTTAGGATTGAGATCCACTACCAAGCAGCTGAAAAGTGTTTTAAGAAGCTCAAGAGAAAGTCAGCCAATGGGAGATAGAGTAGAGATCAAAATTCCAGAGCCCCTTGGCTACGCCCGATAACTACGCATTAAAAATCCCCACCCTTAAAACCATTATCCCTCTTTTTACAATTAACTTAAATAAACTGCAGAAAAGCTCAGTTGCAGCGCCATCAACATAAAGTAATAGTGGCGCCATGCAGGCGAGTTCTCTCCTTTTTGTCTTGGTTTTATCAGGTTTTTCATGTTGAGATTGATATATATGCCATACGCCGCCAAAATGAGGAGAAAAATGGACCTGTGAACCAATATTTCCATGTAGACTCCGATTGGAATCAATACAAATGGGAGAACGAAAAATGGTCCTGTGATTTTGGCAGCTTTTTCGTTCCCGTAAAGAAATGGCAAGGTCTTCATCCCGTACTTACCATCACCAGGAACCTCGGTAAAATCCTTGGTTCCACATGCTCCTACAAGAAGGATGAAAAGAACCGACCCTATGAACCAAAAGGTAGGCTCCCAGGGATTTGCAAAGGGATAGATCACCCATCCAGCAAGTAGGAACAACCAGCTCTGGCATAATGCAATTGTAGTAGTTGATAATAAAAACCTCTTTTTAAGGTATATTGGGGGGGTGGAGTAAAGAGTTGTAATGATCAAGCATATTGCCGTGACCACAAAGAATGAAAAAGAGATTATGTACGCAATTACAAGACCAATGCCATAGACTGTGAACGTGAAACCCAATGCTTCCTTTATTGAGATTTTTCCCGATGGAATCGGGCGATCTGGTCTGTTTATCCTATCGATTTTTAGATCAGAGACTTGATTGTAGGCATTGCTAGCCCCATTGAGCATGGCATAATTGAATGCACCCACAAACACGGGCATGAAATCGAATTCAGCCCAGAGCGAAAGTGGAGAGTTGAAGGATAATCGATCATAGAAACCCAGGGCTAACAACCCCCCTGCAAGCACTGCTACTGCCGGAGGAACCAGAGTGAAAGGGCGGATTAGCTGGATATAAATTGCAATCTTCTTTTTTATTGTGAAAACCATAGGAACTACCTATTATTGCTGGTATTTTCGTAATTTTAGTTGATAGGTTATTGCTTACATATAACCTAAGGCTCTTAAGCGCTCCATAACTTCTTCACTCTCTTTATCCTGTGCCCTACCACTTCTTTCTGCCTCTGTGGGATTAATTGGTTTGGTGCACGGATAGCAACCAATACTCTTATACACCAAACCGTTTAAATCATAATCGTACAACGGGTTGTAGGGGATGTTTTCTTGTCTGGTGTATCTCCATACCTCATCAAGCGACCAGTGTAAGATTGGATGTATTCTAATATGTTTCGGGGACCAATCCCTGTCCGAAAATTCGTATTCTTTTCCCCTTATACCATGTTCATCCCATCTGATTCCAACTAAAATTGCATCATATCCGTTCTTTTCAATGGCTTTTTCAAGATTGATTGTTTTTAGGTTGGTGCAGCATTCGAATCTATTAATTTCCGGATTAGTCATTTTTGCAAGTGCTTCACTATTTCTCACCCTTTTTAAATCAAGTCCCCACATGTTCGCAACCGTGTTTAAAAAATGATATGTTTCCCTGAATTGATATGTTGTATCCAAAAGCAAACATGGAAAAGGTACTTCATTGAAAAATGCCATTTTCGCAAGATAAATCATCAGCGTCGAGTCCTTTCCACCGGCCCACAATATTGCTGGGTTTTTATATTTTGCTTTTACTTCTCTCAAGATATATACCGATTTATTGACAAGATGCTGCACCTTTTACCACCTCTCTTTCTCTGTTCTTTCTGTAGTATAAACCGGTTTCTCTGCGCGATAATTTGACGAATAACTGTTCTTCTTTTGAAAGGTTATTTATTAGGTTTTCTTCCTCGTTTGGGTCGATCTCGATATTATATAATTCCTCTTCGTTTGTTGTCTGATTTATTATATATTTATATTTCCTTGTTCTAATCGCTTGAAGCGCACCTAAACCCCTTAATAGGAACAAATCTTCGATATATGCCTTAAAACCATCAAGTTCTTTCCCTTCTATTACGGGGTATAAATCGATACCTTCTTTTTCCAACTTAAAATCGACATCCAAAAGTCTAAGCAATGTAGGGAAAATGTCAACATGTTTGATACATTCGTCTATTGTAAAATTTTTTGGCAAATCCCTATCCTTTATTATAAATGGAACTTTTATGTCAGGCTCGTACATCGTTGTATGCTGTGGGTAAGTAACACCTTTTCTCCAAGGTATCGGCGGAAGAGCCCGCTCCCCAAGCATTGTTCCATGATCCGCCGTAATGACAATAGTTGTATCATTGTAAATCCCATTTTTTTTAAGAATTTTGAGAATAGCGCCAATGAACATATCATCACACAAGTTAATCTTTGCATCATAAAAACCATATTCCGATTGTGGACTATCGCTATTTAACAAACCCATTTCCAATAACTGCCTTTCAGAGCCTTCATGTGTATGGAAAAAATGTCCAAAAACAAAAAAGTTCTCCTCGATATTACCCTCAATCCATGCGATCATCCTTTCTATCCACCAATTCCCCCAAGGAAAACGAATATCCGGGTGCTCTGGATCATTATAGGAATGTATTTCCCACATAAATCTATCACCAATTGTTGGTTCGTCAAAAAAATCAAAACCGTTATTAAAACCCATTTTTTTACCCAACATACTATTCCCTACAAAACCTGCTGTCTTATATCCATTATTTTTTAAAATGACAGGCAACGTCTGGGAGAGAAATTTATCAAATGGACCCCTTACACCATGAGAATATGGATTTAGGCCGCTTAATATCGAAGCATGGCTCACAGGCGTTAGAACCGAGGATGCTATGCATGTTTCGAATTTGACTCCATCCCTTGCAATATTATCGATATTTTTCGTGCTGGTTTTTTCATAATCATAGCAAGTGACATGATCGGCTCGTACCTCGTCCATTGTTATTAAAATCAAATTCTTTTTTTCCATTGCTATATCCTCTATAATCCTCATCACATTATTCCACTCATTATCGAGTAATGTCATGATATGCATAACGCTATATTCCCATAAATTTTGGCATTTACATGTAAACTTAACGGTATCTGGCTTATGTAATTGGAGTTATTTTTATGACAAGGCTTATCTATGACGGGTCATCTAAATTGGTAAATGTCCATCTTCGATGATCCTTTATATGTAAATTCCCTTCATTCCCATAAGTTAGGAATCGTGAATTCACACATCCGGATGATTGTT
>JAZGAR010000199.1:0-10476 GCA_036475875.1 Thermoplasmata archaeon | reverse complement strand
TTTTCCAGTGCAAAAAGCCAGCGTTCTTAGCGTCCTCCATAACCTCTCGATTGGTTCCCATGAGCCTCAAATTCTTTGCATCCTGAAGGTCGCCTATAGCCCCAACAATCGCAAGTGAGGCTAAATCAGCATTTTTCTTGTCCATCATTTTTGCAACAAAATAGGTGGTGCCCGCGCCACTCAGATCATTGGCTCCATCCATCCCAAAAAGATGCGGGTTTAGATGAAAAGTGTGATCATACGTAAAGGCGTTCGCGAATTTCAAAATGTCCATTCTATCTTCCCTTCTTATCTCTCCTTTTGCAGGGACATGGTGGTCTGTAATAACCACATCCAAACCATCCAACATAGGCAACGCGCCGCTCCCCAAATCGGTGAACCAAACCAGAGAGTGATTTTCGTCTTTGATCTTTCCTATCACGTTATCATCCAGTTTCTTTACAAACCTCACGTCATGATCGATACCCTTTCTTTGTAGAGCCTTGGAAGCTATGCTTCCTGCGGCTATTCCATCTGCATCGATGTGGCTTACCACCAATACATTTTTTTGTTTCCGAAGATGATCTGCGATTTCCTTTGCCTTACTCAAAAGTGTGGTCATAACGACAAGGTGTATGGTCAATATACTGATAAAGATTTTGAAGAAGTAAAGCGAAGAGATAATAAACGATTAACATCATTACCGAGCGAGGGCAGATAAAAATGAAAAAAGAAATCGAATTAAAAGAAGCGAGGCGTGAGTTTCCTGCATTTCCAGTTGCTCTGGTCACGGTTTGTGAGAACATTATTGCTATCGGCCTTATACATGCTTTTTCATTCACTCCTCCAATGATTGGAATAGGCGTGCATCCTAGAAGATATTCATATCAACTCCTGGAGGAGATAAAGGATTTTGGTGTGAACATCCCTACAAAGGAGCTGGTTGAGAAGGTAAACATATGTGGCACCGTTTCTGGAAAGGAAGTGAACAAATTCAAGGAATCTGGTCTGACACCCATGAAGCCAAAGAGGATAAAATCCATGCTCATTGAGGAATGTCCTGTAAGCATAGAATGTGAGCTCGTTAAAAAGCTGACATTTGGGGGCTCGCATGATTGGTTCATTGGGGAAGTGGTGGCTGCTCATAAAGAGGAAGGATATGAAAGAACTAAAGCCCTGAGCTACTGGAATAAGGAATATAGGGTTATGGGTGATTTAATAATGCGGAGGTAAATTTTTTCCCTCATCTGCCATTACACAGGAACGAAAATGAACAACCAACAAACCTTTATCCCATCTTTCCCAAGATCTCCTTTAAGGTTTCAGCAAAAAACTTCACCTCATCTTCTGTATTGTAAAAATAGGCTGAGGCACGAGTAGAGCCGTTTATCCCTCTGGCCTTAAACCAACTGTGTACGCAATGCATTCCTGAGCGAAGCATGATATTGGCCACCTCATCCATTATCATGGCTAGGTCATGTGGGTCGAAATCATCCACCCAAAAACTGACTATCCCCGCCCTTTTCTCAGGCTCTTTCGGGCCTATGATATGCACATTTGGGATGTTTTCAACCATTGAGGTCATAATCCTGTTCAGCTTTGTCTCATGTTCTTGGATATTCTTCATGCCGATATTAAAGAGGTAATCCACAGCAGAACCGCTACCGATAATCCCGGCATAATTCTGAAGACCTCCCTCGAATCTGTTTGGCGGATCGAGAAATTTCGAGGTTTCGTAGGTTGTCTCATATATGGTATCACCACCAACTATGAAAGGCGACAGATCCTTCAAAAGATCATACTTGCCATAGAGCACGCCCATGCCAGTGGGCCCGCACATCTTGTGAATCGAAAATGAAAAGAAATCCACATCCAGACCTTTTACATCTATGTGTCTATGGGCAGCGCTTTGGGAGCCGTCCAGCATGACTAAGGTACCATGATCATGTGCGATCTTTATTATCTCTTTCGCAGGTATGGTATACCCCTCTAAGTTGGCGGTATGAACCATGCTCACCATCTTTATATTCTTACCCATGCGTTCCTCGAATGCCTCCATATTGAAGGTATTGTCAGGATTGGAGTGCAGGGTCTCATGCTTTATACCCTTCAATTCACTCATAAGATGCCAAGGAGCCAAATTCGAATTATGTTCCCTGTCGGTGGTGAGCACAACATCACCTTTCTCGAATTCGTAGCTTCTGGCGATGAGATTTAGTCCCTCAGTTGTGTTCCTTGTAAAAATTATCTCTTCAGCCTCATCGGCGTTTATGAATTTTTTTATCTTCTCCCTTGCCGAGTCGCATTTGATGGAGACCTGAGTACCAAACTTGTGTACACTTCTACCTCCACATGCAGGGTGTTCGTAATAGTATTTGTTCATGGCCTCTATAACCTGTGTTGGCTTCAAAGTCATGCATGCATTGTCAAGATAGATTATAGGTTTGCCATTTATAACCGTCTTCAAAACAGGAAAATCCTCTCTGATCGTCTGAACGTTCAAGTAATAGCCTCCGCTACTATTTTGCTCCCCCACTTGTGTCGCTCTTCTTTTTGCGGTAGTCTTCTATAGCATCATGCAGCGCATCCGCAGCCAAATTCGAGCAGTGCATTTTTATCGGTGGCAGGCCTTCCAGTTCATCAGCCACATCCTGCCTTGTGATCTTCAAAGCCTCATCCAAGGTCTTGCCTATGGCCATCTCCGTGATCATGCTGCTGGTTGCAATTGCAGCAGCGCAACCAAAGGTCTTGAATTTGACATCTGTTATGATGTCGTTCTCAACCTTTATGTACAATTCCATCAAATCCCCACATTTTGGATTGCCCACTCTTCCCACTCCATCCGGGTTTTCGATCTCTCCCATATTCTTCGGATTCTTGAACAGCTCCATGACTTTCTCACTATACATTCAACCACCGGTCCTTTTTACAGCACACTAACTCTCACTCCTATCCGATTTTCTAACATCAGGTACAGAAATTCCTAATACCCTTGAGATATAAAAACCATTTGTAGCTATCTTTGCAACTCCCGCAGAGGAGGGTTTTGCGTCCCAGGCCAAGATGAATTCCTTATATCGGGCCTCCACATCCTTAGAACCTTTAATGTCTCTTCTCTCAAATGCGTCGTATGCGTTAAAGAATAGTTCTGCAGCGCGTTCGTAAAGCTCGCCATCATTTTTTATTTGCTGGCTTAGAAAGCCATCTCTTGCTCGAAATAAATCTCTGCCAAGACCGTACTGTGCCAGAGCTTTTATGGTGTTAATTGGGTTTTCACTCACAAGTATGTTCTTAATACATGCTTTATTGATTTTCGTGAGGATTTCGTCTATTTTGTCCTTGATGAATTGCCTGTCACAGACTTCTCCTTTTCTCAGTTCATCATCGATTTTTCGTATCTCACCCACAACATCGTCCAGTGCCCTGAAGTTGTCAGAAAATTTCTCATCTGCAAGCGATTTCCTATCTCCTAGCAGATCACCCATATTGATGCACCCATCATCACCGATTTCTCCTATCTCAAGAATGTCAAGCAGATTTGAACATACATCTCTTTGGCAATATTCACATGCACCGCCAAAACAATCTGCTAACATATTTTGGCCTGAACATATCCTTGCAGGCAACAGCACCTTTGAAATCTTGGAAAAGGTAGCAAGCGCATCTTCTCTATTGTCTGCCTGTCTCATGATTATCTTCCCTGTTTTGAAAATATGGGTCCTTTTACCTTTGATTTCCGCGAGAGCATACCCCATCTTCTGGGAGCAGTTCATCTTGTCGAACATCTCAACCTCTGAAAGAGAAGCACACAGTTGAATTTGATCAAAAAAATCGCCATAGAAATCGTTGCCCATGACCTTGGACTTCAACTGTGTCTCTAATGTGACCTTTCCATCCTCCGTGCATGGGGTTATTTCGATAATGTCCTTATCCACATTCGGATGGGGGTGTTTTCTCACCACCTCTTTCTTGGGTATAATCTCCTGAATTTTTCTCAGATTTCCCTTAGAGATGAATTTGCATTCACCAGGTTTTTGGGCTCTAAGCAGGATTCTTCTTGCAAGAGCCATGCATATAGGATTCCCGCAAAGTCCACAATCGAGGTTGGGCAAAAGTTCATACACCTCAAAAGTGTCCACTCGCGTCAGTACGATACCTCCTAGACTCAATATCAAATTCTATTTTCCACCTCATTTGAGGGCGACTTGGAACATATACCACAGCTTTCAAGTTGGAGAAAATTTCTGTGATAGCTGCAGAACTTTTCCTTCTCCCTTATCTTCGAACAAACCTCGCATAGAAGAGCCAATTGTATCTCCTTATTCCCACCGGCTGCGATCCTCTTTGCTATGCCTTTGGCATAATCTTCCATCTCGGGAAAGAGATCTTGTAGCTCATTATCTCCTCCTCTAGTTGAAGACAAATATTGGCTTACAGAAGCTTGTGTAATGCCCAATATCTTTGATACCTCGATTTGTTTCATGTTGTACTCTTGAGTCAGTGTCTTCACGATATTTGCTCTGATATGCGGAAGCATCTTTGTGACGACAATTTCGCATGGTTGTTTCATACACAATCGCCTCGTAATCGACCCATAATAAAGCTCTTGCATTATAAACTTAACGGCGTTATATTTTTTATATGGTGTGGGGATATACCCTTAAATTTACCAGAATCAAGTGATCATCGTATCTTAAACCTGAACCGTAGAATCTCAAAGCTGCCGAAGACCATTTTTGGCTTCCTCTACCAATCCTTCAATATCGACCTTTTCCTCCTCCTCCAGAATAGAACTCAGTTTCGAATAAGTCGAGGGTCTTTTAGGCACCATATCACAGCACATTCCAGGCAGAATCGAGATCTCATAGGTGCCTGTTCTCTTTGCCATTCTCTCGATCTCTAACTTGTCCAGGCCTATCAAAGGTCTCAGAATAGGTATGTCCACTGCTTGGGATTCTGTATTGATGTTTCTCAGGGTTTGGGATGCCACTTGACCCAGGGATTCGCCTGTGAGCAAAGCATCTGCCCCCTCCATCTGCGCAATTTTTTCTGCCACACGGAACATCATCCTTCTACAAAGCACACAGTGCAGGTTCCTTTTGCAATTCTTTGCGAACGCAATGTGACTTCCCTTATGTGGGGCAATGAAGGTTTTTATATTTTTCTTGTTCAGTTTTTCCATGTGTTCAATGATCGCCTTGGTTTTGTTAAGCTGACCATCACCTGTAAAAGGTCGATTGTCAAAATGAACCGCAACAATCTCCGCCCCTCTCTCGAGCATGAGCTGCGTGGCAACAGGTGAATCTATCCCACCTGAGATAAGGGAAATTAGCTTCATAGGATGAGCTAATGGATTTTGGGTATAAAGAGTTTTATTTTGGCAGGTCGGGTTAGGAGGAATTTCTTTGGATGTAGATTTTGTAGGAACAGGGTATGGTGTTTCATTAAACAAAATCATAAGGAAGAGGAAAGCGGGTTTTGAGGATCCCAAAGACATGGTTGCCGACAACTTCTACCCCACAAGCAATGTAAGGATAAGGGTTATCGTGGAGGTCCCACCATCGTCATCTGTAACCGTTAAAGTGATGGTGTATGTTCCTGAAGATGGGTATTGGTGAATCACCGTGTCCGTTGCAGTCATCGGGTTTATCTCAGGGCTCTTGGGCAGGTCCGGGTTAAGGCCGTTGTTATAGTGGGTATTTGGCCCCAGGGAATTTCCATTCCCAAAGTCCCAATCGAAGATCAGGTCATCACTGCCAGGGTCGGAGGCAGTGGCTTCGAAGGTTATGTCATGTCCTCCAAAGTACGAAGCGAACTCAACCTCCCATGGGTCGATGTGATTCCAATGGTCGCTGTCCCAATCGGACTGCCTGACGTTGAAAGTGTGATGCAGTCTCTCGATAGAGCCATCCTCGAAGGTCATGTCTATCCAGACGGGAGTGCCTCCCCATACATTGCCGTTCACCCTTGGGTCGTTTGGTAAATAATCCACCAGGGCTGTATAGCTTCTTGTCATGTCCATCTTTACGTTTGTTATCGTTGCCGTTTGCTCATCCGGATTTCCTGGTTGCCTAGTCACTTTTGCGGACCATATCTCTGAGCCATCCTCATAAAGGTAGATACCCACAGAATGCCATTTTTCTCCCGCAATCCTAAGGGAGAAGTTCACATACATGTACGCTTCTATGCTAGCGATGGTTGGTGCAACATTGCTAACGGTGATGTAGGTGGTTATGATTGTTGTTCCCCCATCGTCATCTTCCACTGTGAGAGTTATTGTATAATTACCGTTGTCGCCATAAGTATGTTGGACCGTATCTGTTGCAGAGAACGGATAAGTTCCACCAGGACTTTTAATTTCATTAGTATTCGGATCATAAATAGGCTCTGGACCAACGCCATCGTTGTAGTGAACGCTGGTCATTGTAGGTCCGAGTTCAAATTCCCAGGTGAATGTCAAATCATCACTACCGGGATCTGTTCCATAGCCATTCAATGAAATAGGTGAGTTCTCGTCAACTATATAAGGGCCATCAGAATCAACTGTCGGGGCGACATTGTTCACAGTCACATTTAATGTGGTTATCGTAACGCCGCCGTCATCGTCCTCAACCGTCAAAATGACTTTAAATACTCCATTATCACCATAGGTATGTTGAACCACGTCTGTTCCAGAGAATGGATAGGCCCCCCATGGACTTTTAATTTCATTTGTACTTGGATTATAAATAGGTTCTGGCACAACACCATCGTTATAGTATGTGTTTGTGATTGTTGGACCGAATTCAAATTCCCAGGTGAATGTCAAATCATCACTGCCTGGGTCTGTAACGTGCGCATCCAACGTTATAGGGGAGTTCTCATCTGTGGTGTAGGTACCGAGAGGATCTATCGATGGTGCTACATTGTTTACTGTGACAAAGGTCGTCACCACCATAACTCCACCATCATCGTCTTTGACCATCAATGTTACTGTGTAAATTCCGTTATCACCGTATGTGTGGCTAACAATGTCCGTTATTGAAAACAGATAAGTCCCGCCAGGACTTTTAATCTCATTAGTGTTCGGATCATAAATAGGCTCTGGCCCAACACCATCATTGTAATAAATGGTTATGGTGTCAGTAGTGCCATCCCCCCAGTTCCATATGAAGGTCAGATCATCACTGCCTGGATCTTTAGCATGTGCACTCAATGTTACAGGGGAGTTCTCATCGGTGGAATACGCACTTAGCGGGTCTATTGTGGGGATAACATTGTTCACCATCACATTGGATGAAATAACATCAATTGCCCCTTCGTCATCCTGCACCGTCAGAACCACGTTATAGGTGCCATCGTCAGAATATATGTGAGACCCTGTTACGGTACCAGTGGAGTCTGGAGGAACGTTTTCCTCTGAAACGGTACCAGAGCTTGAGAAACCGTCCCCCCAGTCCCAAATCCCAGAGTGAGTATCATATGCACCCGGGTCAGAGAAAGAATCGATGAGGGTTACAAGTGTTCCTTCATCTATTGTATTGTCCGCACCGTTATAAACGTCTGGTGCTACATTTTTGACTATCAGCGTGAAGGTCAGTGTGTCTGTTGCCAGATCGCTATCAGTGACAGTAAGAACCGGGTAGTAAGTTCCATCTTCATAGTAAGTGTGTGTTGCTGTAAATAGCGTATCCCAAGGTGTGGTACCGGAGCTTGTCGCACCGGGATTATATGGATCGTTCCACTCGAATTTGTAGTCGAGGGGATTATCATCAGAGCCCCAATCCCTTGCGAATGCACCAAGTGTTATAGGTGTGCCCTCGTCAGTTTCCACGGTTGTAGGCTCCACCTGGGAGGAATATGAGATGGTTATGGGCTCGTTCAAGTCAAGGTTGATATTACTACCACCAGCATAGTAGTAAGCCCAAGTGTTAACGTCATTCCAAAGAAGAGGGTCAATTGTTATGGCCCATGAACTGCTGGTTGTTAGTCCTCCAATGGCACCTCCATCGGTGTTGTACCACCAGTGCCATCTACCTTGAGCCTGGCCGGAACTGGGGTAATGGACCTTGAACTCATTGGGATCGTCACTCTGGGCCAGGTAAGCCCCGGAGGGAATACCTGAAAGATCCATCCGAGACTGCGCGTTTGGAGAGCCGTATGGTGGGCCAATGTCACCGTCAATATCATGGACGATAAATAAACTCACGTCGTTGCTTGGGTCATCTATGTCTCTATACAAATAAACGAAGCTCTGGTAGGGAATCTCAAATCCAGTATGAGCACTGGCACTGTAATAATTGTAGAACTGGGCAGGTGTGAGTGTGCTCTCCACCGCAGGAATGGTCCAACTATCACTTCCCTGGGTAAGTGTGAAAACATAGCTTGTGGAATAAATCTCTGGCGGTACATTATAAACTTTAACAGTTGTACTTTCAAAGTCCCAGTACTGACCATCGGTTACCGCAAGTTTTACATTGTAATTTCCGTCCTCACTCCACGAATAGGTGGGGTTTACCGAGGTTGAATCATCGTAGTAATTATCATCATCCAAATCCCAGTAATACGTCAAAGAGTCGCCATCTGGATCATATGAGCCCGAACCATCCAATTGTAAAGTGTCTCCTTCATTGACAGTATACGGGCCATTAGGATCCGCTACAGGAGGGTTGTTTCCCATCACGTTCGTGGTGTCTGTTACTGACGCTTGGATGTTCCATTCGGTTTGTGAGGATCCTGTTACCGTGGTATAATCCGTCGTGGAACCTGAGGATGAAGGGACAACAACTTGAACGATCATATCATAGCTTGCATTCGTGGCCAAGGTTCCTGTGTCCGAGATTTCCCCTGCGCTTATCTCCGAGGAGTCAAGCACCCCATCACCATCAGAATCATGGTATATTTTTGTTGTCCAGCCATGGCTGGAAGTGGCAGTCAAATCGAAAACATCGCTGGCCCCGTTATTGGTCAATGTATGAGCGTAATTCACGTTCGTGCCCGGTGAAACTGTAGAAGACCAGGAAGGAACCAAGGTCGGTGGTGGGTTCACCGGAAGTGGTGGGTCAGTGGTTGTGAAGATTTCAAAGGAGGCTTCGATGAAATTCATGTTGTGAGCATCCATCCCTTCAAAATGCATGTTCCACAAACCCGCAGAAAGGTCATAATTCACCAAATAGTCTGGGTTGTCACTTGAGTTCTTTGAAATTATGAAATTCTCCCATTCCATGTTTCCAGAAGGATTCAGGTTCTGGTAGGTATTACCATCGGGGTCTGTGATGGTATATTTTATATTGGGTGCGACATTACAACCATCATATGGGCTGGGACCATCCTGGGGAGCTCCATTACTGGCATTCTCAGGTGGCGGCGTGTTCGCGTCGTCATCATCCACCACGATGTCTGCGTCGCCATCCTTAAATATTATAGAAGGACGAGTCTTCGGAATATAAAAATTGAAATTCCAATCTCCGTCATAGGAGTTTGCGTCTATGTTATTGATACTGGGATCAGGGTCTCCAGCCCACACAGGTGGATCTAAGTTATAAATTTCCCAAGGCGGGGTTTGATTATAGTTACCAAATGGTACTCTCAAAGGCGCACCCATGATGGCGAATTTGTCTCCTTTGGCCATGCTGATTTGTCCTGTTGTTCTAATTTTGAAGTAGTTATTACTGAAGGAGGTTCCCGGATTTCTCCATTTTATTTCGAGCCTGTAAAAATAATTTCCACTTGGAGCCTGAGCTCCTGATGTTGTTGAAAAGGTTCCTAGATACCAACTGTCATCAACCATATTGGTATGCGTCCACGAGGTAACAATTGTGGTGCCTGTCCCATCTTTATATGGGTCTTCATAGAGTGTGAAGTCCATAAAATCTAGATCATCATAGTGTTGGTCCCAATGCCCACCAATGTCTCCGTCGAATATGTCCAAATCAAAGCTCGTCTCACCAGCAGGAACGCCAATATGGCATATTATTGGGATGTTTGTAAGGGTTCCTGAGCCGGCTACACCCAAAAACTTACCACTATCGGGATCATCATCGGGAAATGCTGAGTAGCTCGAACTTGAGGACAAAAGCTGCCCAGAATTTCCACTGGGCGTGTTACCGAAATTTCCTGCAAAGCTGGCCATAACCATGATGCAGGCAAGGCCAATTACGCTTGTATTCTGCATCGCTACAAAACCGTTTTCGTGAACTTTCTTCAAGTACTTCCCCCCAGATCGTCTGTACCAGTTCTGTGACTTGTACAATGGTCTTTACAGTACGGATTGGGCTATATTCCTATATGTTTGGAAGGATATTTAAAGATTGGCAGGTAATTTACCCGTGTTAAACCAATAAACCAGCGAGTGAGATTATAGAACAGGTCCTCAGTTACCTATGTATTTGGCATATATGGATTTAGCCAATGTTTCGTTATCTGTACCTTTCACTATAGCCCTTCCGTCCTTGAAGACATGGAGAACTACGTCTTTGGTTTCAAAAATCAGATGCACGGGGCTGAGTTTCACATCTC